>CALROF020000013.1:0-55223 GCA_943369775.1 Reyranella massiliensis 521 | reverse complement strand
GCGACGGCAACGACGAGAGCGAAGAAGTCTCCGGCCATGGCTGGGCCGAACTTCAGGCCGATGGCTCTCTCCAACGTGAGATCTGCCTCTCAAATGGCGACGACATACCCTTCATCGCCCATCGTCAGACTTCTTCAACAGCCTGCTAGATCAGTATTTGAGGGCTTGGAAAATGAGACGCCGCTGGCCGAAGGAGACACTCTTTGAGTTGGCTGAACGGTTGGACGTCAATCCACCCGCAAAAACCTCCCCTTCAGATTGGAAATATCGCGCCGTTATGACCAACGAAGCCTCACGCAGAATCAGGACAGCGAACAATCTGATCGCCTATGTCGGCAAGGGCATATTTCCTCAGTACCAGCACAAGGTGGTGTATCGCCTGATGCTCGGCCTCGACTAACGGTCCTATCGGGTAGGACGGGGGCATGGTCGGCTAATTCTCACGAAAGAGTGGTGTAACGACACACTTTGGCTTGAGGGAATGCGTCTGGCGGCCAGCCCCACGTCGTTATCTGGGGGATATGATGTCACGAGCGCCTCAACGCGCGCTTTTGCGACCACCATACCGGCATTCACACCGCCTTCACTTATTACCGTGTTCGCACGACACTACGTTTTGGCGCCCTTCTTGACGGGCATTGTTCGCCCCTCGTCAGCCCTAGGCGCCACCTTTCTCCCTAACATGAGCGATTAAACGCCTGCTGAGCACCTCGCCTGGGCGCGTTTTCTTCTCATTCTCGCTGCATTGGCTGCTTTGGCCTCGGCAGCACCGGCAAACTTGCGTGGTCGTCCGCGCCCTCTGCGTGGGGCAAGCACTTCATGTTCGAAAATTTCGGATCCGGGCGCCTTGGACTGCACATACTCGCAGGCCGCCCTATCCGGCAATATGGCGCGCACCCGTTCCTGACGGTCTATCTGGCGCGCAGCACTGCGGAACACCGATTGATAGACATTGCTATGATAGTACTCGCCGCGAACATCGTCGTCCGTGAAGCCCAGCCAGTTCAGGAACCGCCACTTCGCGGGAACAGGCAGCAAACTCGGCATGAATGCTACATTGCTGTAGTGGCTGTGCTCGTTCTTCCCGTGCTGGACGACGCTGATCTGCTTTGCGTGCCGGCCCAGTGTGCCTTTCCAGTCGCTATTTGCGCAAAAGATGAAGTGGTCATCACCAAACTGCGCCCTGATCAGCCTCTCCAGCTCCCGTTGCGGCGTATCTGAAGCGTTGATGGACCGTCCACCATTCTTTGCCCAGGTGCTCCAATGCCTGATGTTCATGCAGTGGAACTCGATGCCAGTCCCGTCGTGCGAATGCGTTTGGAGAGCTGACATCACCGCGTCATCAGGTACGAACTCGTTGCCGTTCTTGCTCCATAGTTTGTAGAGCAAGCGATCGGTGAAGCATGCACTGGCCATCGTGACATCCAGCCCCTCCCTCTCGAACCAAGGCTGCTGCACCAGCAGAAACCTCAGCTCGGCCGCCTTTTCCCGCTCATCGACCAGGCTCGTTCTTCCAACGCCGCTGAGAACGGTCCTGTAGTTCTCGCATTCGACGTAGACCTTCCATCTGTCGGGTTGCGCCAGGCAGCTCGTGACCGCCCCGACGACGCGATCTACATCGTCCAGGCCATCGCGCTTTTGCTCCAGCGCCCTTCTCATCTTTCCGGCAACACGCACTTCGCTGAACATCTCGGAGGGAGTAACGAGCTCCAGGATATCGGTGATGACGGCATAGTTGCGCGGCAGCTTGAGCGACACGCACTGCACCGGGTCAAACAGCTCATCGACGTAGAATGTCCAGTCTTTGCGGCCAATCCAGTTTGTGCAGTCATTGAACGTCTTATGTGTCGTGAACAGCAGCGCAGGCCGATGGGTGCCGATTGATTTTAGAAGAGTGTCGAGGCCGGCACTTACATTCTCGCACCCAGGGATGTCACCATGGATCCTATGCACGTTGATCCGGCCATCCGCCATCCTCAGCGCATCCCGATACTTCTCCTCGATGACTTCCTTGGTGGGCAGGCTAATGTTCACCGGCCGCTTTTCTTGTATTGCCCTCTCAATTGCCGTTTTGACGATTGCCGTCGTCTTTCCGCTGCCGGCTACGGCATCGATCATTCCTATTGTCATTACTTTTCTCCTCCTTGCTTTGGCGGAGGAGCTTCTTGCGTGCTCGGTAGGCCCGCATATACGCAGCCCATTTCATCCTATGCACATCACCAAGTCTTTCTCGATAGCGCGCTGCATTCCGGCGATTTTGACTTCGCCTGCGTTCCTTCCTCGCTTCGTTGATCGGATTGTTTGCTCTCTCCATATGCTTACTTATGCCGATCTGACGGAGTGAAGAGCTATCTGCTCATGAATTATTTTGGTTGAGTGCGTTTCCGATCCGTACAGTCTCATTGAGAGAGTGCGTTTTAATGCATAAAGCACTTATGCATTATTCTGCACATCTGATTGATGTGAACAGGAATTGGTTCTAGCGAGCAACGCGATAGGAAACCCGTCTGGCTGTCGATCTCGATGCGCTTTAGCGCAGAGCAGAAGACAGACACGACAGATCGCTGCATGGCGGCGATCTCCCAATCACTCCTTATGCCGCTAGAGTGATCACTGGCACATTTGCTGTCAGGTCCCTCCTAGATGAAACGGCTGAGCTGCGCTCATCCGGTGACGGAATAGTCGCTCATGCTCGCTTGCTCGCATTTCTCGACTAGTCCGTCACGAGTTTCTAATCGGCACTCCTCAGAAGGAGAGATCTCCCCCCTGTTCATCACTGAGGTACCGAAGCGAACTCGTCCTGCAAGAGACTGTACGGAGCCATCAAGGCACTTCGACAGTTGGGGGATGACTAACAGTGCCGACCAGGAAACCACTGGAATCGGCAAATATCCGCCAATGATCTCAAGGGAGTATTTCGGCTGTTCCCGCTATCGGCTGCGGAACGCAACAACTGCGTATAGAGGGAGATAAAGTGCCGCCCTGCGTTGAAGTGGTGCGTGCCCCAACGCAGGCGATCGGGTACGTTTCGATCGACACTAAGGAACGGCTCCTCTTTTTTACGGCAGGACGCTTGTGCGCGCAGCTGCTGCTTTTGGCGGATACAGCACGAATAAAGCGCCCTACAGCACGGAAGCGTGCCCTGCGCGCAGCAGCAGTAGCGGCCCACTCCGGATTTTGCTGTAGGCGTCGTTTTGAGCACCTAGCAGCTGTCTTGTTACAAAATCACTCTGTACGCTGTGATCGAGTGATCTTCTGTGTCGGATCAAGACCCATCCGGCCACGCTAGCAGCGTATGCCGCATACGCCCGAGAGCAACCGAACTTTTGGCGACGGACCACCGATCGGCGGCCTGATTTCGGTAGGAATAGCACGTGCATGACCACAGTTTGCGCGCAGCACAAACACACGAGGAGACGCGCTGTGAGCATCATGGCGAAACTCAATCTTACGCAGCTGAAGCGCCCCACCAGCAAGAGCCCCCTGGAGAAGCGTCGTGACAACCTGATCCAGAAGCTCGAAGAGCAGTCCAAGCTGGCCGAGCATGAGGTCAAGGGCACGAAGTATTCGGTCACCAAGAACGCCTGGACCCGCGACGACGCCGGCAACAAGACCCGCATCACCCGCGATAAGCTGATCCGGCCTTGGTACTTTGCCGACGGTCAGGGTGTGAGCCTCACCATTCGTTATGGGGCACGCGTGCTCGATCTCGGCAAGGGGCGTAAGGCCGTGTCTGTCCCGGCGGTGTCGGCCATTCCCGAGGTGATCGCGACCGTCATCACTGCCGTAAAGGCGGGTGAACTGGATGCTGCGATGGATGCAGCTGTCCAAGCCGGAAAGGCGAAGTAGTCCCCACCGCGCTGCTCGCGCGCCCTGCTTCGCCCTGGGCCAGCGCTGTGGGTCCCCCTGCAGCGCTGGTTTCATGACTATTCCCATGGTCAACCGGCCCGCGATGGACCAGCTTCGTACAGGTAGCCCCCATGCCGCCCATCACCGCTTCCCTGCTCTACGCCTTGGTCGAGTGCCCGCACAGGGTATGGCTGGACGCCACCGAGGACCCGGCCAAACGGGACGAGGTCAGTCCCTTCGTAGAACTGCTTTGGGAGCGGGGATCGAAGTTCGAGCGGGAGACGATCCAGAAGCTCGACTTGCCGTTTACCGACCTGTCAGGGCTGTCTCCTGCTGAGAAGCAGCGCAAGACGCTGGCAGCGATGCAGCGCGGGGACCAGCTGATCTATGGCGGCCGTATCTCTGCCGGTGACTTGCTGGGGCAGCCGGATCTCCTGCTCAAGGAGGGTGACGGATATCTTGCTGGGGATATCAAATCGGGGGCTGGCGAGGAAGGAGCCGACGAGGACGACCGTAAGCCCAAGAAGAAATACGCGGTTCAGCTGGCCCTCTATACCGACATCCTGGCCAAACTGGGCTTTTCGGCAGGACGACGGGCCTTCGTCTGGGACATTCGCGGGGATCATGTCGACTACGAGTTCGACATCCCACAGGGCGTCCGCAATCCCCAGAGCATATGGCAGTTCTATGGTGCCTGCATTGCTAGCGCTCGGACCATCTTAGCTGGGCATGTCGGTACCCTTCCTGCGTCCGCCTCAGGATGCAAGCTGTGTCATTGGTATAGCCATTGCCGCGAACAGGTACGGACGACAGACGATCTGTCTCAAATCCCGGAGCTGGGACGGGCCAAACGCGATGCCATGAAGGACGAGATTGCCACTGTTGCCGATCTCGCCGGCATCAATCCTGACGGCTTCATCAAAGGCAACAAGACGCCGTTCAAGGGGATTGGACCCACTTCCCTGCGCAAGTTCCACGAGCGGGCAAAGCTGCTGAAGGCCCCCAATCCGCGCCCCTATCTAACCCAAGCCATTCGATTGCCGGTCGCCGAACGGGAGCTGCATTTCGATATCGAAGCCGATCCCATGCGGGATCACATCTATCTCCATGGCTTCGTCGTGCGAGATCGTGGCGTTGCCGACAGCCGGTTCGTTTCTTTCGTCGCCGAGCTGCCGACACCGGAAGCAGAGCGACAGGCATTTGCCGACGCCATGGCCTTCTTCAGGGCGTCCCCCAACGCAGCTGTCTATGTCTACTCGCACTATGAGCGAACAACCTATCGCAAGCTGCAGCAGCGCTACCCTGATGTCGCTACGGTCGAAGAGATTGAGGCGCTGTTTGCTGAAGACCGCACCATCGATCTCTACAGGATCGTCAAGTCCTCGACGGAATGGCCCACCTGGGATCACTCGATCAAAACACTTGCCAAGTACCTCGGCTTCAAATGGCGGGACACCAATCCATCAGGTGCCGCATCGATTGAGTGGTATGACCGCTTCGTCGAAACTGGAGATCGAGTGCTGTTGCAGCGCATTCTAGACTACAACGAAGACGACTGCCGGGCGATGATTGTGCTGCTGGATGGACTTCGCGCTCTTTAATCCGTTGCCCTCCAAAGGCAGAGGTCGTGAGTTCGACTCTTGCCGGGTCTGCCGTTAACTCATTGAAATATCGACGAACACGACTCATGTGTTATCCACCGAGGGCGCACGTTCGCGCGGAACGGCGCAGAAATACGCAAGCCCGCTGGGCACATCTCTGACACGTGCGTTTTCGCGATGTTCTTTACCTTCACGTTTGGAAAGCATGGTTCAATCTTACTTGGGTAATGCAATGTCGACTGACCGCAGACCGTGCTACTCCCTTTGGGTTTAATGTTATGAAATCGCGGCTGCGCCTATTGCTACTCGCTATTGGCTGCTTTCTGGCAGGAGGCGTCGCCATGGCCAATCCCGAGAAGCCCGTGTCTCCCGCACGTGCGAGCTCTCCATTGGATGGAATCCCGGTAACTGATCCGACGTTGTATCGAGCTGAGAACGTACAAAGGATAAAGCTGCTTGAAGAAGAGTACTGCGCCCCTCGGATCAGCTCGTTGGTAGTTTATCAAGCTCAGACAAGTGACCGGCCACGCGGCGCAGAAGTTGTTCTTGATCCTCTTGCACTAACAAATCTCGACAACGCCGTTTGGCGAAACGGCAAACCAAATCCAAACTGGGGTCGAGGAATGATCGTCGGAGTGACACCATCGAGGGTGGAGTGGGGATTCCCAGGAGTGCTGAAGCTCCGCACAGGAAAGGCGATCGATGAAATTGCCGAGACGGATCTCTCGACGCTCGACGAGGTTCGCAGATCAATACTGGACGAGCCGAAACGGCCACCTGGAAGCAGGGTCCTCACCAGAGCGTTCATCGTTAAGCTAGGCGGCGAACTTGTACTCCTCGAATGGCAAACCAATGGAGTGTTTCATCTCATATACGCAGTAGCAGATGGGATCGTCGGATACTCCCAGCTACCTGATGTGCACGTCGATAACATTGCGCATCTGCAGAAGGTCGCACGGCACTTCTTCCGCCCTTGCAGACTCATCGACACGGTTCACTGACCGCAATAAACGCTGCCGAGAAAACTCTGCTGTCGGGTAAGGCGGTCCTGGATGCCTCGGCTCCAAACCTAATTTGCTCTCTCAGGTCTCGTGAGCACACACTAAGAGTGCGAGAGAAGTTCGTCGTCACATCGGCAGAAGACAACCATTCACCGTTCTTCGACATCTTCTCTACGCATACTTTTAAAAGGAAAAGAATGACTGAGAGAAGCAACAAGAACAAAAGAACAAAGACAAAAGCGGCAAAGACGAAGACCAGCTCGGCCCCCATCTCAATAGCCCAGTACGTCCAGCAGAAGGAGAACCTGCTCAGCACGATAACGGCCTCAGTTCAGCCGGTATTCGAGCAACTTCTACAAGAATGCCAATTGGCAATCGGAGAGCCAGACGGTGAAGCAAGTCTGGAATGTTGGCCATATCACATTGCTTGCGTAGTAGAGCCCGAACGGGAGCCACAAGACTCGTATCGCAACATTCGGCTCATCATCGATCAGTACGCCAAGTTCGCTGGCTTGCATTACGAAGAAACGTTGCACTGCAATGAAGACGACAAGCTTGGGCTGAGGTTTGAGTGCCGCACGCTGACCGACTTGTTCCGTGTGGAACTGGGCACTCCGCTATCTGCTCACGCCTGTATCGAAATAGGCGGCGACGATTACTTTGAGAATTCGACTATCTTGCTGGCTTTGCCGGAGATACACCTCTTGGACCTTCGCGAGCTAGAGATAGTCACCTCCAGAATCGATGCCTACTGGGGCACGACGACTGAATGGGTGAAGTCCCGACAGAAAACCTGACGGTGGCAGGTTACTGGAATTTGCAGCGGAGACACTGCTGCAATTCCAACCGCTTGTTCAAGAACCTAATGAAAGTACAATTTCATTAGGTTTATCATTAACTTCTTGAGAACACTGGACTTACCGGGAACACCCGTTTGGCTGCAAGGGCGCTGAATTGTGCGGTTTGCTTTCGCAGTCGACGTGCCGATGCCACCGCGATCGCCGCAGATAGCACAAGCAGGAAGTCCATGCCTGCGATTGGCCAAAGATGAACGTGCACCAAACTCCGGAACAAGTGGTCCCATCGTACCGTCGCTACCGAAGATCGCAGCGCAGCGTGGAGTGCAAGTGTCGGGAGCTGCATCACTAGTGTGGAGGATCATGCGACGCTGCGCTTCCGCATTACAGTTGCCGGTCAACTGACGACTGCCTGTTCGGCTAACTATCCATCGTCGCAGAAATAAGTCTGCTTCCACTTCTCATGAGAGAAGGAGTTCGAGTCTGGGATGTAGCTCGTAAGCAGTCTTAAAACGGCTAATCTTCACGAGACCCTGACGAAACTGCGCCTTTCCTGCTGTTCGCCGACATTCCGTGCGTCGACCAAGGGCTTATGAGATCGTCCGCGAGATCGCGTCTGAAATATACCTGACAGCATTGGCGACCCCCTGCTCGCTTGAGATTTGTCTTCCTAATGCTGTCGCGCGTTCACGAATGCCAGCATCTGCTGTCACCGCCATCAGAGCAGACGCCAATCGCTCAACTGTCAGGGTCTGCTGACCAATCGGGGCGGGTCCGACGCCCAATGATCTAACTCTCTCCCCCCAGAACGACTGATCGCCTATGAAGGGACAAATGATAGTGGAACGACCAGCTTTCAGCCCTGCTGCCGTCGTGCCCGCCCCCCCGTGATGAACAACCGCCGACACCTGTGGAAAGAGCCAGCCATGCGGCGCATCGTCGATCAGCTGCACATTGGGAGGCACCGGGCGATCTCCAAGACCGCCCCAACCTTTTGCAAGTACCGCGCGTTGTCCCGATCGATCGACCGCATCCAACACAAGATCGGTCATCTTCAAGGCATCGAGGGAAGGCAAGCTCCCAAAGCCCACATAAACGGGGGGAGGCCCGGCGTTCAAAAAGGCCGTCAGGCTCGCCGGTGCTTGCCAATCGATTGCGTCATCAACAAACCAGTAGCCTGTAACGACCGAAGTCGCATCCCAATCTGATGGTATCGGCACAACCGCGCGGCTGTAGGGATAAAGGCGAGGCACAGGCTTGCCGCGGAGGGTCAGCCAGTTCGGATAGCCCGCCAAGCCTAGCTTTTCATTTCTCCAACGCCTCAACACCTTGCGGAAGGCAAAATCTCCGAACTGTGTCACCAGCCTGTGGCTTGCGCGATTCAACTGTCCCAAATTCGTAAACGGCATGAGAGGTGATGGAAAAGCGCTGGTCGGCGAAAGAGCTGGCAATGGAAGAGCGACGAAGGCTGGAATTCCCAGCTTCTCCGCAATATGGGTGCCCGCAATTGCTTTGGGATGATAGACGATTGCATCGGCACCTTGGGCAGCATTCCACTGCGCATTAGCAAGCCGCCAGAACATGGGATGTAGTTGTCGAAGAAGCCGAACTCCGGCGATCAACTTGTTACGTCCCGATAGCGCAGCCTTGCCGAGAGGCGTTTGGATGAGATTGACGATGTCACCCGGCAAGCAATTGAAGGCTAATCCGCTCGATGTGACGAAGTGCTCAAATTGCGGAGATGTCGCCAAAGAAACTTCGAAGCCGGCACTCTTCAGACCAACCCCAAGCGCGACGAAAGGCTGTATGTCTCCCCGCGTTCCTATGGTCTGTAAGGCGATACGCATGCCAGCCCCCTCGAAGCCAACTCCCAAACTGGCGGACGTGTGTCGTTTCAGAAGAAGACCAATGTCAGCAGGACAAACAATGGGATGAGGATCGCGGACGACCACAACATGTAACCGAAGAAACTTGGCATTCTGATACCGGCTTCCTCGACCACCGCCTTGACCATGAAGTTTGGCGCATTGCCGATATAAGTATTGGCGCCCATAAAAACAGCACCGCACGAGATGGCAGCCAGTGTGCTTGCAAGCGTCCCCATGAGTAAATTGGCATCACCACCCGCTAGATTGAAAAAGACCAGGTAGGTCGGTGCATTGTCGAGGAAGCTTGAAAGGATTCCGGTCAACCAGAAATACCAGATATCGTTAGGCTGCCCATCGGCTCCGGTAACCAAGGCAACCAGCGGCGCCATGGCGCCGTCCTTGCCGACCTTCAGGATGGCGATTGCCGGCGCGATAGTGATGAAGATGCCGGCGAACAGTTTTGCGACTTCCAGCATAGGTCCCCAGCTGAAGCCGTTGTCCATCCGCGACTTGCGAGAGGTCAGCCGCAACGACAAGAAGCATACCGCGACTAACAACAAATCTCGCATGACATTCTGAAGTTCGAGCGTGACGTGAAAGACCGTGAAGTGAACGCCAGGGTTCCACGATCCGCTTGCCAAGACCACACCGACGACAATGCCCAGCAAGATGATGTTGACGCCGCCTTCGATGCGGATCGGCGACTCCGGTGTCGGGTCGGGCTTCTTGCGGCCTTCCTTGCGGTACCAGTAACTGTCGATGCCGTAGAACAGGATCAGCAGCACGATGCTGCACAGGAGCATCTCGCTGAAGAGATGTTCGGTCGTCCAGAAGAAGCTTACGCCCTTAAGGAAACCAAGGAACAGCGGCGGATCGCCGAGTGGTGTCAGAGCGCCGCCGATGTTCGACACCAGGAAGATGAAGAAGACGAAGACGTGGATCTTGTGACGACGGTCGTCGTTGGCGCGGATCATCGGCCGGATCAGCAGCATCGACGCACCGGTCGTGCCCATCCAGCCGGCCAGCACGGTACCGACGGCCAGCAGCGCCGTGTTCATCGACGGCGAGCCATGCAGGTTGCCGCGGATATGGATGCCGCCTGTCACAGTGAACAGCGCCAGCAGCAGGACGATGAAGGGGATGTAGTCGAGCAGCAGCAGATGAATGACTTCGTACACCGCCGTCGGCACACCATGGATTGCGGCGAAGGGCACGATCACCAGGGCAGCCCAGGCGGCCGAGATCTTGCCGAAATGATGATGCCAGAAGTACGGAGCGGCGAGCGGCATGATGGCGATCGAGAGCAGGATGCCGACGAAGGGCAGCATCCATAGCAGGCTGAGATGGCGGCCATCGATGGCTGGTGCATCGGGGCTCGCAGCCAACACAGGCAAGGTGGTCAAGATCAGAGCCACGAGGAACATACTCAGGCGTTTCAGCAACTTCACTGGATTTCCATTCGGTACGCTGCATTTACGTTTCGCGAGCGAGCACACGCGAGGCGATCGTCATTCAGTAAGCATAACGGCAAAAGGTGCGCATCTGATAAGAGCAGACGTGGAGGCCTCCCGTTGGCATACCAGATTCGTGCAACTCGCACTCGCCATGGCGCCTCGCCGTCGACTTTAAGCCGATTAGCTTTAATTCCACTCGTAGCTAATCGAGCCCGCCCAATGCCTGTCTGGCACTACTTGAGTTACTCAAGATGCAGCCGCTTCAGAACCTAATGAAATGCACATTCTATTAGATTTTGCGTTAACCCACTGAGATCATTCGTGCTTCTACAGGTGCCTTTCCGATCGCTCATTTGAAACATCAGACTTAATGTCGGTGCGCACGAAATCATGAGATTTTGGAGCTGCAGCATATGGCACAAGCTAAGACGCTAGCGCCCCAAGGATGCGTTTCCATCGACCTTGGATTACTGCAAGCTTTTTCGTTCGTATTGCTTCAAGGCTTCATGAAGCCACTGATCTCATTAGTGACTTCGTCACTGGTGCTATCGCCGTCACCCTCAGCCTGCTGATCGCACTTCGCTGAGGCCAAGCCAACGAACCATGACCATGTCCGAACTTCGCATTTCAGTCGTTAACGGAATGGCCTACGTGGGATCACTCGATCAAGGCCTTACCGAAGTACCTTGACCAACGCGGTGGGGGCCGAACCCATAGAAGGTCTCTCGAATGGCGTCCCTGGCAAACTAGAAGTGGATAGCCTTTCTACCCTACTTGCTATGCGCGATGGACCCCGTCGCAGGTTGGTTTCTCCGCGGCGAGGCTCCTAGCCGGGCCGCTTCCGCCCCCTGTGAACTGTGAGCCTCCACACTCTCTCCCGGCCGCAACAACCTAATGCGCAATTCGCTACTAGTGGGCGCGTAGTTTTTGCGCCTGCATATAGAGAACGCCAAGAAGAGCGATCAAGCCTCCAGCAATCTGGTGAAAAGTCGGATCGAATCCGTAGGCCATCGACCACATGACTGCGAAGAGCGGCACTACATTAGTCCATAGGGACGCCGTCGCTACGCCTACCCGGCTCGTGCCGACATTCCAGAGATAGCTCGCGATGCCGCTCGCGAAGATCGAAATCGCAATGAGATGGCTCCACAGCCAGGGGTCCTCAACGCCTGTCGGCGAGCGGGCCACGCCACCGAGAAGCAAAAGGCTACTCAGTGCCGACGTCCAAATGGCAACCGAGATGGACGCTACGTAACTTCGGTGAAGCTGGCTCGCCGAGCTTGCAAACCATTGCTGGCTCTTCAGGCTGTACACGGTCCAAATAACATGTGCGCCGAGGATGATCAGCTCACCGAACCCGAAGGAGATTCTGTGTGAGCCAACGCTCCCAGCAACGAGGACGGCTCCGCCAACTAGGCTCAACGCCAAGCCGATCCCGAAGCCAGGATCAAGCCTGTTGCCGGTCAGGGCTCTTACGGTAACAGCCGCCACCAACGGGCCTGCCACCTGAACGATGGCTGCGGAAATCGGGTCGCTGAGCCGGATGCCAAACATGTAGACCAGCACGAAGCTGCCCATCAGCAAGCCCAGACAGGCAAAGCGGACGAGGCCGACGTCAATGCGCAGCCCGCGGGGGCCTTCCACCACGACTACCAATCCGGCCAGCACCGCGCAGCCGATCGCCGTCCGGATCGCGGTAAGAGGCACGATATCGAAGTGTCCCAGCAGCAGCTTCGAGACCGGAACATTGGCACCCCATGAGGCGCTGACGATCGTCAGTGCAACAAAGGCCGCCATCAACCGTCGACGATCCACCGACATAGGCATTCCCGGCCTGCGGTGCGGGACGGATTAGGACCGCTTGGCTCTCAGGACTTCTTGTGTGTCCTGCCCGAGGCGCGGCGCATACCGCCTGATCGGCAGCGGCTTGCCGTCGAACAGCACCGGATTGCGCACATGTCGGTACGGTCCCTCCGTCGGATGGACTTTGCGGCCGAACAAGCCGACAGCCTTGATGTGTGGATCATTCTCCAGTTCGTCGAAGTCGAGGACCGGCATGCAGGGGATACTGTGTGCATCACAGAAGGCCAGCCATTCGGCACTGGTGCGTTGCGGCGCCACTTCGGCGATCACGGCATAGAGCTCGGCTAGGTGGGACACGCGCACCGAAAACTCTTGGTATCGCGGGTCGGCCGCGAGATCGGTGCGCCCGACGAACGCGAAGAAGTCCGACCAATTCTGGTCAGAGTACGGGAGAATGCAGATGTAGCCGTCTTTCGACCTGAACGGCTTGCGCTCCCGACTGAGCAGCCGTGAATAGCCGATGCGGTCAAGCGGAGGATCGAACGCGCCGCCGATCATATGCTCGACCAGCATGAAGGTGACGGCCGTCTCGAGCATGGGGACCTCAATACTCATACCCTTGCCGGAGCGATGCGCGCCGAGCAGGCCACCCAACATCGCCCAGGCGGCGGTGCTGCCGACCAGCTTATCGCAGAGCACTGTTGGCACATAACGGGGCTCCTCTCCCATCCGGCCGAATAGTGCGGCAAGCCCTGAGCCCGCCTGAATAAGGTCGTCGTAAGCCGCTTTGTTCGCATAGGGCCCTTGCGAGCCGAAGCCCACGGCAACGCAGTGCACGACCCGTGGATTGATTTTCGAGATCGCGGGATAGTCGACACCAAGCTTCTTGGCTGCCGCCGGTCGCAGATTGTGGATGAAGCCCTCCGCCCTGCTAACGAGATCGTAGAGTGCGTCGAGATCAGACTTCTTCTTCAAGTCGAGGACGATCGATTGCTTGTTACGATGGAGATTGAGCATTTGGCCTGACATGCCCGCATTGCGGTAGGGCTTGTAGGTCCGTGTGCGGTCGCCTTCGGGCGCCTCGACCTTGATAACCTCGGCACCCATATCGGCCAAGATACTGGTAGCATACGGGCCCATGATTATCGTCGTCAGGTCGACGATCGTGATGCCTTCCAGAGGCCGCGCTCCACTACCCGACATCATGCTTCCCTTCATGCTCAAAGAACACTCCCGCCTGCCATGAGGCGGCTCAAGCCGTCAGCCAGCCGCCATCGACCATCACCTCGGCGCCCGTGGTAAAGGTGGCCTCGGCGGCGAGGTAGTAGATCGCGGCTGCGACCTCCTCCGGATGGCCGAAGCGAGACAGGAGGTGGCGCTGCTTTAGCCGTTCGCGTAGCACATCTGCGTTCTCACGCCGCGCGATGGCGGTGCGCGACAGCGGCGTGTCGATGATCGCCGGAACTACGGAGTTCACGCGTACGCCGTGCTCGGCGAGATCGATTGCCGCGGCGCGGGTCATCGCCGAGATGGCGCCCTTGCTCGCCGCATACGCGAAGTTGCCGTGCGCGCCCGAATAGGTGAGCTGCGACCCAACCGTGACGATCGCTCCAGCACGCCGCGCCGACATGAGTGGCGTGACGGCTCGCATCCAATGGAATGTGCCCAGCACGTTGAGGTCGAGAATCTCCGACATGTGCAGCGCGTCCGTATCGGCGAGCACACGACCGCTAGTGCGCCCAGCGGCCGTTACCAGGATGTCAATGCGGCCTTTCTCTTTTACAATCCCGTCTACGCATCCATTGACCTCCGCCGTATTGCAGGTGTCGATCTTGGCGAACTTTGCAAATTGTCCTGCCCCGGCAAGCTCGAACTCAAGCGCTTCTCCCGCGACCTGATCGAGATCCGCGATTAGCACCGAGGCGCCTTCGGCCGCCAGGCGTCGAACCGCGGCGGCCCCAATCCCGGAGGCACCGCCAGTGACGATAGCGATGGCGTCCCACAGACGTCCCTGCTGACGTGTGCTCATGTCACATTCCGAGGTAGGCGCGGCGGAGAGATTCGTCGTTCATCAGCTTGCCGGCCGGACCAGTGATGCCGATCCGGCCGTTGTCGAGGACGTAGGCCCGGCTAGCGATCTTAAGGGACTGAACGACGTTCTGCTCGACGAGCAGGATTGCCAGCCCGTCCCGGTTTAGCATCGTGATCAGGGCGAACAGTTCCTCGACCAGCAAAGGCGACAAGCCCAAAGACGGCTCGTCCAGGATCAGGAGCTTCGGCTCGGCCATCATGCCGCGCCCGATGGCGAGCATCTGCTGTTCGCCGCCGGAGAGGGTACCAGCATACTGCTTTGTGCGCTCGCGCAGACGCGGGAAAATTCCGAAGACGCGCTCCAATGTCTGTCGCGATGCCTTGCGGCCCCGCCGGTAGGCGCCCAGCTCGAGGTTCTCAAGAATGGACAAGTTGGGGAAGATCCGTCGCCCCTCGGGTACATGGATCAACCCGCTGCTCACGATCGACTCCGGCTGCGCGCCGGTGAGGTCGCTGCCATCAAATTGCACCTTGCCCGCCCACGGCCGAATCAAGCCGGAGATGGCGCTGTTCAGCGTCGACTTGCCAGCTCCGTTACTGCCTAGCAGCGCCACGATCTCGCCGTCGCTCACGTCGAGATCGATCCCGAACAGGATCTGCACCAGGCCATAGCCGGTTTCGAGCCCCTTAATGCTAAGCATCCGCGTCCAGCCCGTTCAAGAGCGTCGCCGCGCCTTTGCCCAAGTAGGCCTCGACGACCTGCTGATTGCTCACGATCTCTTGCGGGGTGCCCTCGGCGATGATCCTACCGGTATTGAGCACATAGATACGCTCCGCCAGCGCCATGACCGCCTGCATGACGTGCTCGATCATGAGTATCGTGGTGCCGGCACTCCTGATCTGCCGGATGCACTGGATCATCTCGTTGATCTCCGTCGGATTGAGTCCAGCCATCACCTCGTCAAGCAGCAGCAGCGTGGGCCGTGTCGCAAGGGCACGCGCCAGTTCGAGACGCTTACGGCCAGCGACGGTCAGGCTGCCGGCTTTCATGTCGAGCTGACGCTCCATGCCGACGATGCGCGCCACCTCTGCGGCGAATTCGCGGGCGGCGCTCGGCCGCTTCAGGCGTGCGAAGGCACCGACCGCAATGTTCTCGCGCACGTTCAGCTCGGCGAATGGTTGGGTGATCTGGAATGTTCGCACCATGCCCGCCCGGCCAACCCTGTAGGCGGGCCACCCGGTGATATCGGTGCCGTCGAACACCACCCTGCCCAGTTCAGGCACGATGAAGCCTGAGATCGCGGCGAAGAGCGTCGTCTTGCCGGCGCCGTTGGGGCCAACGAGCCCTACGATGGCGCCGGCCTCGACGACGAGGCTCGCCTGGTCGACGGCCTGCAGGCCGCCGAAGCGCTTGCTCAGTCCTGTCACTTCAAGGAGCACGGGTCAGCTCCTCCGCCGCGGCAGAAGCTCGGCCAGCCCCACCAACCCTTTGGGCAGGTAGGCGACGACCAACACCAGGATGACGCCATAGATCATCAGGCTGAGGCCCGGCGCAGAGGAAACAGCGCGTGTGACCTCGCCCAGCAGTCCGATGCCCAGCGAGCCGACCAGCGGGCCGATGATCGTGCCAGCACCTCCGATCATGCAGACCAGAAGCATCTCGACCGAGCGGCCAACGCCAAAAGCCAGGTGTGGGTCAATGTAGAGATACTTCTGGACGTAAAAGGTGCCCGCTACAGCAGTCAGTGCACCTGACACGGCGAGGCTGGCTGTCTTGATTGCCAAGGCATTGATACCAAGCGCCTGTGCCGCCGATTCGTTCTCGCGCACGGCCACAAGGAACGAGCCCCACCGTGACCGCATGAGAAGCATCGACATTGCGGTCGAAAAGCACACCATCGCGAGCGCCAGGAAGTAGAACGCTCGGGGGTCCTGGAATTGCAGCATGGAGAACTCCTGCTGTACCGGAATGAGCGTGCCGAGTCCCTTTCCGCCGATCGGGATGACGTCCGCGAGGATGCGGAACACCTCGGCGAATGCGAGCGTAACGAGGGCGAAATAGGATCCCTTCAGGCCGAACCGGAAGCTCAGCAGACCAATACCGGCACCGACCACGCCACCCAGTATCGGGGCGATCGCGGCGGCTGCCCACGGGTTCACGTTGTAACGGGTCGTCAGGATCGCTGAACAGTAGGCACCGATGCCAAAGAAGATGGTGTGGCCGAACGAGATCTGGCCGCCAAACCCACCTGGGATGTTCCAGGCCTGTCCGACATAGCCTCCGATAAACACCAGGATGCCAAACTCGATCAGATAGTTCGACGAGATGAAGAATGGCGCTGCGATTAGCAGCGGCAGTAGAACGAATGGAAGGGCCTTCATTGAGCGCCCCGGAACAGGCCGGTCGGCCGGAACAACAGGATAAGGATGAAGATGACAGGAATGGCGATCTGGCCGAGCTGCTCGCCAAACGCCAGGCCGCCCAGTGATTCGACGACCCCCACGATCATTCCGCCGACCAGCGCGCCCACGAAGCTCCCCATGCCACCGAGGACCACGATGGTGAAGGCCACAATCACAAAGGCGTTGCCCGAGCTGGGACTGACGAAGAAGTTAGGGATCATCAGACAAGCGGCTGCGCCCAGGCAGGCGATCCCGAGACCATAGGAGACAGCGAACATCACCTCCACATTAATGCCCGACAGACGCGCGCCCATGCGTTCCTTGGCGACTGCCCGGATCGCCTTGCCAAGCATAGTGCGCGCTATCAGTAGGCCGAACAGTGCGGTCAGCACGAGTGCTGCGACGAAAGAGATAATCTTGGTCAGCGGGATGAAGGTTGGACCGACTTCGATCATGGTGTCGGCGTAGCCGAGTGTGGCGACACGCAGGGTGCTGCCAAAGAAGAAGAGCGCAGCGTTCTCGACGAAGATGGATAGGCCGAGGGTGATCAGTAGGATGCGATTATCGTCGCCGCCACTCAAGTTTCCGATGACGTAGCGGTAGCCGAAATAGCCGACCACAAATCCGCCTACGGTCACGATCGGTAGCGCGGCGTAGGGATCGACGCCAACCAGTGACCAGAGGAAAAATGACATGTACATCGCCAACATGAGCAAACTGCCATGGGCGAAATTGATGATGTGAAGCACGCCGTAGATCAACGTTAACCCGATGGCGACGAGCACGTAGATTCCGCCTGCCATTAGTCCGTTGAGCACGCCGGACAGGATCATATCGAGAGACATTCGCTAGCCTTTCGCGCGGCTACTCACAGAGGTCGCCAAAAGACGAGCAAGGTTAATGTCGACGATCGCTCGTCGCTGGCTGCGCGAGTCATCACACTACGACTTGCTTGGAGTTTGCCTTTTGCCGTTCGGAGTACATGCTAAGCGCCCACGAATGGTTGGCGCGCGCCGATACGCCCGCCTCCCCGACGCCGAGCCGGCGTTCAGGAATGTAATAGCCGTAGTCATCACGGCCGCGCACGAGCATCGCCGGCGGCTTCATGTCACCAATCGGCTTTACGTGCGTGGGAATATAGCTGATGCCGAGCCCAATACGGCGATCATCGCTGCGGTTCGGCCCCGACGCGTGGGCAGTTAGGGTATTGTGAAGCGACAATTCGCCCGCATGCAAGGGCATTGCCACTCCTTCGTCAGATCCGAAATGGTCGGGATGAATACCGAAGCCGCGGCGGATGATGTAGTTGGGCGAAGAGTAATCGCCGTGTGGAATCTCGCCACCCTTGTTAGTGCCGGGTATTACGCGAACGCAGCCAGCTTCAGCAGAAGCCTCAGACAACGCGACCCAAGCCGTCACTTGTTCCGTTGGCTCCAATTGGAAATACGGTCCGTCCTGGTGCCACATGACGTAAGCATCGGTCCGAGGTTCCTTGATCCAAAGCGTCGTCATGAACAGCAGAATATTAGGCCCGATTACGTCCTCGACTGCATCGAGAACGCGTGGATGGTGGACGACTTTGTCGGCCCACGGGAAGAGAAGGTAGGGCTTCAGCTTCTCTTCGTACCCCAGCGGCCTTCCGAGTTCAGATTCCGAGAGCTCGAGCTCGGCGCGAAGTTTCGCCGCCTCCTCCGAAGACATCACCCGAACTGGGCTGGCATAACCCTTGTCGAGATACGTGCTTACCTGCTCAGGCGTTAGGATCTTCGCCATCGTCTCACACCGTCCTGTGATGGTTGGCAATCAGGTCCACTTCGGGCGCGGGAAGACGGCTTTCGTCTCTGCATAGTCCGGTGGATAAACCAGCTTTATGTCGGCCTGCAGCACCTGCTGGCCGGCACCGGCGGCCCCGATGTTTTGGCCGTTCACAAACTTGGTAGGGCCGTAAGGCATGATGTGGTCTGACCAAGTCGAAGCTTGCAAGCCAGCGATCACTGCGGATTTGTCGGCAGTTCCGACGCGCTCTACGGCGTCAAGCAGGAGTCGGGTCGCATTGTAGGCACAGTAGTACTCGAAGACGAAGTCACTGCCAGCCGCCTCGGCAGCCTTACGCAAGGCTGCCACCTTCGGACTCTTCGGCGCGTACCAGTGATTGAAGTTCATATTATATTCGGCCGCTTCCGGCATTTCGCGTACAAACTTAATGTCGAAGCCGCCAGCAAGGATGGAATACTGCGCCATGAGGTTGACCTTCTGGCGACGCAGTGTTTGAGCGAGCAGTACGTACTCGTTACGATAGGATGTATGGGTTACGATATCGGCGCCCGATGCTTTGATGCGCAGTGCAACGTTGTCGAAGCTACGAGTCGGATTGTCGTGGGATATGACCTCCTTTACCGTGATTCCGATCTCAGGCAGCTTCTTCTCAAGGAGTTTTGCTGTGCCAGTGCCGAGTTCGCCCGATTCGTGCACGATCACAATTGACTTCGCTGGACTGCCGGCGGCCTTGTTGATCTTGTCCAGTGCCTCGACACCGCCGTCCACGAACGAGCCGTAGCCCGGCGAAAAGCGAAAGACGTTTGTCAGGCCGCGATTGACGATGATGTCAGAGACGCCCGAGTCGATTAGGAAAGGTGTGTTGTACTTCGCAGCGGCCTGCGACGCGGCGATACCAACCGGGCTCTGGTAAGCACCAACATAGGCGTCGACACCGGCCTGTTGCATCTTTTCCACTTCGCTAACACCCAGCTCGACGCGCCCCTGCGTGTCTCCGAGCAATGTTTCGACCTTGGCTCCGCCCATCGACTTAATGCCGCCAGCCAAGTTGATCTCGTTGATCGCCTGTAGTGCGCCCGCGCGGCAGTGTTGACCGCTATAGGCCACAGCGCCGGACATAGGCTGGATCAGGCCGACTCTGTAAACTCTTGCCTGTGCTCGTAGAATTCCGGGTGCGGCCAATGCACCAGCTACTCCGATGCCCAAAGCCGCAAAGTTGCGACGCGTAACGGCTGCTTGCTTGTTCTTGCTCACTCTCAGGACCTCCCCGCTTTAGAACGTCTTCGTTAGACCAGAACCGGACGCGCGCCATACATCTGGCGCTCCGAGAACAGATCAACAGCAAGCTTATGCGCTGCGCGCGCTGCGTTCCCGTCGGTCCGCAGGTAGCGCGGCTCCGGAAGATGGTGCTGAAAGCGATCTTGGCCTCTGACGAGCATAGCCGAAGACTTTGGGCCGCTAACTGGCTTCACGTGTGCGGGTATGTAGCTGATGCCTATGCCAATCCGACGATCGTCCGTCCGGTTAGCGCTCGATGCGTGGACCGTCATCGTATTGTGCAGAGACAGGTCGCCCGCCTTCAAGACAAGAGCGTCACCGTCATCGTCGCTAAATGTTCCTGGAAGAATACCCATGCCGCGGCGAATCATGTTTCCTGGCGAGACATAGTCTTTGTGTTCGTACTGACCATGCTGGTGGCTGCCGGGAATAACCCTCACGCATCCCGCATCGACAGTGGAGTCACTCAGAGCTACCCAAGCCGTGACTTGCTCAGCAGGATCGAGGCGAAAATGCGTGCCATCTTGATGCCAGAGCACGAACGCGTCGGTGTGCGCGTCTTTGGCCCAGATCGTCGCTTGAAACAGAAGAATGTCTGCACCGAGGACATCTTCAACAGCGTCAAGTACGCCAGGATGATGGACAAGATCATCAGCCCATTCAAAAAGGAGGTGCGGCTTAAGCTTCTCGGGATAGCCAATTGCCCCTCCCATTTTTTGCTCGCTTTCCTCGAATCGGCGCCGAAATTCGCCCGCCTCGCCTGGCGCCATTACGTTGATGGGGCATGCGTAGCCCTTGATTCGATAATCCTCTACTTGACGCTCACTGAGGCGCTTAGGCATTGCAGGTTCCTTCGACTGAGCCGGCGCCAAAATTGAAGACCGATTCATCTGTCGTCAATAAATATTATATATTTTATTTTTTATTTTTTGTGGCAGATTGTTCGTCAAATGGGCAAACGTGTTGTCGTCAACTTCTTCACTGGCTTTCTTGGAAGCGGAAAAACGTCGCTGCTTAACGAACTCTTGTCCCAGAACAGCGCTGCCAAATTCGGCGTACTTCTCAATGAAGCGGGCGTGATCGACCTTGAACGCCATGTCTTAATTAGGCGCCACGCGGGCACGAGGGTCGTCGAGCTAAGCAACGGATGCCTATGCTGTGTTGTCGACCGCGATCTGGAAGCCGCTCTAGATCAATTGCTAGCAGCCTCAACTTCGCAGTTCGGCTCTACTCCACTTGACCAAGTCATCGTTGAAACGTCTGGATTGGCCGATCCTTACGCCATGATGGAAACGATCTTCCAATCAGGTCGTCTTGATCAGCGGATGACGGTAGGCAACGTTGCCTGCTTAGTTGCCTCCGACTTTGGCGGAGAAGCCATCGATCGCCATCCGGAGGCCCGACAGCAAGTCGCTTCGGCTGATTTCATTACAATTACCCGTACCGATCTCGCCCCTCTTAGTTCCGAGCTTGAAAGGCAATTGAGCACACTCAGCTCTGCACCAGTCTTACGGAGATCTGAGCTATTACGGTTTATTGCGGGTCGAAATGTGCCAGTACGCACGACCGGCTACGGCTCATCGCGTCTTCGCAAGCACAGCAGTGGAATTGCGTCAGTCGCGTTAGCACTCGGCGAGATACCGAGCTACCTGGAGTTTTGTAGGTCTGCGGCCGCTTTGATGCGCCAGCCACAAGGTCGCCTACTTCGGCTAAAGGTGATTACCGAGTTCACTGAACGTCCTGGAACTCCAGCGTTCGTTCAGGGCGTACAGGGTTCGATGGGACTTCCAGAGTGGCTACCTGAATGGCCGTCTGATGACCGGCGCGGCCGCCTTCTAGCTACAACCCAAAATATCGCGGCGGAGGAGGTTTTGGCTGCTTTCCACCGGCAGCAACCTTCGCTGATCACTGATTACTCCCCCCGCTCCTTGCTGAAGCAGACATCCGCCACAAGTCTGCCGCTTTGGGGTTCACCCTACTTTTAGAGGACGCAGATGCTCGATCTCATTGTTCAGAACGCGTTGGCCGTACTTGCGAATGGCCCTACCTTGGTCGACATTGGCATCAAGAGTGGAAAGATTGCGGTTATTGCTTCACCTGGAGCGATTCTGGCAAGCTCGGATGCAAGCCGACTCGACGCGGCAGGCGAATTGACGATCCCTGGCGGGATCGATCCGCATGTTCACTGCTCCTTACCAATTTTCGTTCCTGGCAAAACTGTTCTCGAGCGCAGTGATCCACCCGCGACTGTAAGTCGTGCTGCACTGTTCGGCGGTACGACTACGCTGATTGATTTCGTGTTCTGTGATCCGAACACAGGAATTGAGCAATCAGTAGAGATGAAGCAAGCCGATTGGCGTGGGGCAACATACTGCGACTATGGGCTGCACGTAATGATCCAAGGCGCCGTGAAAGAACAGGTTCTTAGCCAAGTGAGCGAAGCAATCGCGGCTGGCTACGCCAGCATCAAGATCTTTACAACCGACATCACTCCAAGCCGCAAGGGCCGCCTTGTACATTTCGGTGACATCTGGGAACTCATGAAGGTGATTTCCAAGGCTGGAGGCATTCTCGCTGTGCATGCCGAAGATAACGATATAGTTATGCACATGTACGAGAAACTGACTCGTGAGGGGCGAACCCATTTCTCGAATCTTGCTGAGGTCCATAACACGCTATCCGAGGATCTTTCCTTCCATCGTATTCTGCGCTTGGCGGCCAACGTAGAGGGTGCTGCAGTCTACATGATGCACACATCAGCTGAGCTCGGTGTGCGAGCGCTGAGCGAAGCTCGCGCCAACGGACAACCCGCATATGGCGAAACACTTCACCAGTATCTTCTCTACAACGCGGAGGACTACAAGCGACCGAATGGGCAGATCTACCACACTTATCCATCGCTCAAATTTCCGGCGGACCAAAAGGCGCTTTGGTCAGCGACCGACCGTGGCGCAATCCAGGTCATCGCGACGGACGAGGTCTGTTGTCCACTCGCCATCAAACTTCAAGCCGACCGGATCGACGACACGACCGGCGGGAACTCGGGTGTCGAACCACGTGTTGCCATCGTCTACTCAGAGGCCGTGGTTAGGCGGGGTTATTCGCTAAATCAGTTCGTCGACCTTGTGTCGACTAACGCGGCGAAAATCCTGGGTCTCTATCCTCAAAAAGGTTCTATCGCTGTTGGTTCTGATGCCGACTTGGTAGTCATGAAACGCAAACTCTCGAAAATTGAGAACGCCAACTTGCATGAGACGGATTATTCTCCGTGGGAGGGACGCCAAGTGGACGCCTGGCCGGTAACGACGATCCTGGGCGGAAAAGTCGTCGTGGATAAAGGGCAGTTTTTTGGCGAACTCGCGGATGGTAAGTTTGTGCCTCGATTTGTCAGCGAGGACATTCGCCGCAGGCCTGCAGTCTGATCAGGCCGAAGCGTTTGATTTGCCGACGGCAGTGAGATTGAGGCGTTTCTGTTGCCGGTGTCGCCGGCAGCCGGCTTTTTCAGATGAGTGTCACCAGTGGCTAACGGACCGTTTGTAAAGGCGCCCCGTCGATCGCTATCGTCTGCGGCAGAAATCGAGCTGCGATCAGCGATACTTAAGGGGCACTACTCTCCCGGCGAGCGCGTCCATTTGGGCGATCTTGCCCAAGCTATTGGTATCAGCGCCACGCCTATTCGGGAAGCTGTGATGAAGCTGGTAGCCGAACGTGTCCTGGAGTCGAGACCGGGGCACATTCACATCCCGGTGCTTTCTCATGAGCGCTATACGGAGATTTGCCTCATCCGGAAGCAACTCGAAGGCCTAGCAGGAGAAATGGCCGCCTCGCGGGTTACTCCTTCTCAACTGAAGCAGATCGAGGTTGCAGCAGAGCGCTATCTAGCGGCGCTATCAAACGACGACGACCAAGCTGCAATAGAACTCAATGCCAAGTTTAAGCTCATGCTCTTCAGTGCATCGGGCATGACGACGCTTGTTGGCATGATCGAGAGTCTAATGCTGCAGGTGGCCCCCCTTTTCAGATATGCCATGTCTCCTTCTAAGTTCGTCCCCAGCTCTTTCAACGCAGAGAGCACAGCCAACACCAAGAAGATCCTTCAGGGCCTTCGCAAGCACGATGGAAAGATAGTCAGAACCGCGATCGAGGCAGTCATTGACGCTGCCATGCGACGGACTGAGATATTTTTCGAGCGAGAGGCTCAAGCGGCTCAGGCAAAAGAACCACAGCAACCTCGTAGGGGCCGGGGAAGGCCACGACTGAACCGCGTTCGTCCGTCCCCGCTTAACCGCCTCAACACGAGGTAAAGCTCTTATTAGAAGCGCGGTAGTCACACCTCAAGGACTCGCTACATTACTGCAAGCGTTCGCTGAGCCAGTTCACTAGGACGCATCGCTCACTCCAGCTCCGCTAGGAAGGCTCTCTGCTCCCGAATTACTGCTTTTTCGCTCGAGCACCCGTCGTTTCGCCATTATTAGTGCGGACTCGGTCGGTCGCTAAAAGCGGCGACAAATCAACATTAGCTGTTCGGGTCATGAGCTCGCTGCCTCCAAGGGGTCTCAGTGAACTGGGATCTCCCCGTTTGACGAACAGAAGCGGAGGTCCAGCCCCCAAGCCTCCGGACAAATGGCCAACAAATGCTCCTGTCGCTCCGGTCAGCCCGCGCCCTTAGGACACCATTCAGTGTCCCGCCAGTCTGCATTGAAGCAAGCAGTCTGACTTCTTGAGTTACTCAAGATGCAGTGCTTCAAAACCTCACGAACTTCGCATCTTCTTTGGTTCTGCGCTAACTCGCTGAGGTCGTTGCATTTTCTGTGGGCTTCTTTCCGGTCGCTCAATCAGAACCTCAGAAACTACGCTGCAGCCCACTGAAACATGAGGTTAGGAGCTGCTCACATGCCTCAAGCAAAGACGCTGACACCGAAGGAGCTGCGGAGGGTGCTAGACAGTATCGCAAGCAATCCTCATCCCGCTCGCAACAGGCTGATGCTACTCATGACCCATTGGGCTGGGATGCGAGTGGGGGAAGTGGCTGCTCTACGTATCCAGGACGTTCGCAACCCAGATAGGAGCGCAAGGCAGGAGATCCGGCTCGATGCAGCACAGACCAAGGGCAAGCATGCGCGCGTCGTCTTCGTGAGCGACAGGCTTCGCAAAGAGATTGGGCTGTATTTTAAGCAAATCGAAACTAGGGAGGATTGTCATCCGCTCTTCAGCACACAGAAGCGGTCTGCATTCTCAGCCAATACGCTTTGCCAGACGATGAACGCGATCTACAAACGGGCCGGGATCGAGGGGGCGACCAGCCACTCAGGCCGACGCAGTTTCATTACTACGTTGGCAAGCAAAGGCATCGGCGTGCGTGTGCTGGCTGCACTAGCGGGGCATCGCTCAATCTCAACGACCCAGGCCTACATAGACGTGAACGATGAGATGAAGAGGTCTGCGATAGAGCTTGCGGCATAGCTGGTCGGGCAACAAGCCACATCGATACCTACCGACCCTATCCTCTGAGCCTAAAGACCGTATTTGGTCTTGCGATTTACGAACGCTGGTTGAGTGCCCTCTAAGACCTCCACGACTGAGGTGTTAATGGCGCCATCCTCAATCGCCCCGCTGCGGTAGGCAAATCGCTTCGCAGCCTTGTCACACGCCGCGCCGACGATTTGCTCTGCATCACATACGACAGCCAAATTGGGATTGTGAGTTACCATAACAATCTGTCGTCGCTGCTTGGCACTCCGAATGCACTTCACCAGAATATGAAAGATGGTCTGATTATCGAGGTTTTCCTCTGGTTGATCGATCACCAGTGGAATGCTGTCCTTATCCACCAGCAGATAGAACACCAAGAGCAACAAACCACGCTCACCGGGGGAGAGTTGACTAATTTGCTGAGAGTTGAAGGTGAGGGAGTATTGCGGCGACAAATACTCCAGACCGAACAGAAGGTCATAAAGACCAGACGCAGTGTAGCTTCGGCGCAGCTGAGATGACACATCGACCGCAGCGCCGGCACTCGCAGTGCCGACGGTCGTGATGGAGCTCCAAGGTGCTTCTTGCCGACAGCAGTCGCTCGTGCCACAGGGCAACCGAAATGCTAGATCGTGTTCACGCCGGTCAGAAATGCTCCAGGTATCAGTGTGGCAGGGTGTTCCCTTGCCCTCTGCTTCGCTCACCGTTCTGAGCTATCAATACAGCTGAGTATGCTCTGGACCTCAGAAGGCGCCGCTCTTTCCCATTGTCATCGCCGCCAGGCTGGCTGCCCGCCTGGCCTCAGATACCGCGTCAACTGCCTTGCCGGAATAGCCTTCGCGTACCGCGCCAACTGCATACAAGCCGCGAACATTCGTCTGAAGCCCAGTGTCGGTTTCGACGGCGCCTGCTTCAGAAAGCCTGGCGAACGAGCGAACCAGTGACGAATTAGGCGTGGTGCCGGCGTATACAAAGACCCCACCGCAATCCAGAGGGAATTCGACACCATGCCTCCGGATGTGCACGCCAGTGACTTCTTCGTCACCCAGCACTTCGAGGACTGTCGTGTCTGAAAGCATGTTGATCCGTGAATTGTTGGCGACGGCCGCAACAAATTCTGGCCGGGCACGGGGCTGACCCGACCTGAATACCACATGCACTTCGGAGACATACTTCGCTAGCAAATGCGCCTGCATGAACGCAGCATCGCCTCCACCGACAACAACGACCGACATGCCGCTAAAGATCGGGCCATCGCAGTCAGCACACTGAGAAACGCCTCGGTCTCGCAACTGAGATTCTCCGGGAATGCCGAGCCGGCGCAAACTCGCACCGGTAGCGAGTATCACGGCTTGGGCCCGGAGCTTCTCTCCGGCAGTTGCAACCTCAAAGTTCGATCCTACTGGCTGAAGCGACTGCACGTGCCCATTCTTCCTTGCCACGCCAGCTGAGTTGCACGTCTCTGCAATGGAGGCTACCAACTCTGCGCCGGACATTGGCGGGCTGCTGTCGCTAAGTGCGGTGATGTTCAAGATCAAGCCACCGAACATGCGACCTTCAAAGGAAGCTACCGAGAGTCCTAGCTGCGCCGCATGCGCGGCTGCCGTCAGACCCGATATTCCTTCGCCAATCACCGCGAGATCAAACTCCTCCATTGATAGACATCCTCCGAGTCGCTCGTCGGGCAGCCAGGATCTGGCCGCCGCGGTTTCATTGATGTCTGGAGCCTGTCATCACGGTGACGCTTCATGAAATGACGAAATCAACCGAGGTCATGCACCGATCGAATGATGTACTTGAGCGCTCGGAGGTGGCTGTTCTTGTCGACGCTCTTTCGATGCAAGTCGGCGGCATCTGCTGACTTCCTCGTAGCCAGATCGGATGGAGGAATGTCTGTCCAACTAGTACAGCGTATAGCCGCCATCGATGACGAAATCGCGTCCAGTCGTGTAGTCAGTGACGCCGCTCGCTAGATAGACCGCGATCGGCCCGAAGTCGGCGCCAGTACCCCAGCGTCGGTGAGGAATGCGTGGCAATACATTTCCGGAGAACTTTGAGTCGCCGACTGCTCTTTCGGTCATCTCGGTCTCGATCCAGCCCGGCAGGATCGAATTCACCGTGATCCTGTAGCGGGCCAGCTCGACGGCGAGCGCGCGCACCATGGCGGTGACGCCGCCCTTGCTGGCACCGTAGTGGCTGGAGCGGGCGGCACCTTCGATGGCCGCGGTGCTGGCCATCGCCACCAGCGAGCCGCCCTTGCCGCGCTCGACCATGTGCTTGGCCGCCGCACGGAAGGTGAAGAACACGCCGTCGAGGTTGATCTGCAGCACGCGGCGCCACTCGGCATAGTCCATCTCGAGGATCGAGCCCTTGCCGCGGCCCGAGACGCCGGCGTTGGCGACGCAATTGTCGACATGGCCCATGACCTTGACCGTCTCGGCGAAGGCCGCCTGGACCTGACCCTCGTCGCCGACATCGACGATCTGGGCGTGGACCTTGCGGCCGTGGCGCTTGAGCTGTTCGACGGCCTTGTCGTTCTTCTCCTTGCGGGTGCCCCAGATGCAGACGTCGGCGCCCGCCTCGGCCATGGCATCGGCCATGCCCAAGCCGATGCCGCCGTTGCCGCCGGTGACGAGGGCGACCTTGCCCGTGAGATCGAAGCCCTTGTAGGCCATGCTCGCTACCTTGAGAAAGTTGCGAGACAGGATGGCGCACTATCCCAGCGCGCCATCACGGACGAATCCATGAATTTCTTCTTCGCCGAACCCCAGCTCGCGCAGCACCTCACGAGAATGCTCACCCAAGACCGGCGGCCTCGCCGGAGTGCGCGGAGCAGCAAAGCCCAATCGGATGGGATTGTTCACCGTCCGGGGAACCTCCGGGTTGGTGGTTTCGATCACTACGTTAGCGTGCTGAGCCTGCTCATCATCGAGGACGTCCGTAGCTCGATCGACGCTTCCAAATGTGATTCCGGCCTGCTTCAGCATCTCAATCCATTCGCTGCGCGGACGCGACGCAAAGGCTGTATCGAGTGCGGAACAAAGAGCACCAGCATGTACGCGTCTCTGCTCGCGAGTCCCGAAGCGAGCGTCATCTACAAGATCCGGCCTGCCAATCGCGACGCAAAGACGGCTCCAGAACCTTTCTTCCTGAGCGACCGCAAGCTGCAGCCAGTATCCATCTTTCGTGAGATATAGGTTGATCAAAGCGTTCCTTGGATTGTCCCGAGGCGGGCGGAGTGCCAACTGAGCCCCCACCAACGCCCCCTGCACGACCGTGCCGTTTGCCCAGGCCCCGTTGGCGTACAATGACGTTCCCACCCAGCTACCTAGTCCCGTCTGATCGCGCTGCCTGAGGCCGAACAGGATGGCTGCGACCAGCGTCATCGCAGTAGCACGGTCGCCCTGCGCCGGAACCGTTATCCCCGGGGGCGTCCCTTCGTATCGCGCCGCATCCAGAATGCCGGATCGGCCAAAGTATGCAGTGATATCAAATCCTGGCCGGTCGCAATCGGGCCCAGACTCGCCGTAGCCCGTCAGCGAACAGTAGACGAGCCGTGGATTGATCCGATGCACTTCCTCCCAGTCGAGGCCCAGTCGCCGCCGAACCGATGGCGGAAAGTTCACGATGACGACATCTGCTCGCTTCATGAGCCGGTCAAGGACGGCGCTTGAGGATGGTCGCTTCAGGTCCAGCACGATCGAGCGCTTGTGGCGTCCGTCGAGTTGCCAAGGATAGTTGATGCCAGCCTCGGTCTGTGGATAATTGGGATTCCTGAAACTCTTACGATGCGGATCGCCATCGCCGGGCGGCTCGACCTTGATCACTTCCGCCCCAAAGTCCGCGAGCGTCGCCGCCGCCGCCGGGCCTGCGATGAATGAACTCATATCGAGGACCACCAGACCAGCCAGTGGCAGCGGCGCACTCATACGCTCTTTTTCCATCTGTTGTCGGTTCACATCTCAGGCTTAACACCGGCAACCGTGATGACTTTGCCCCACTTCTCTACCTCTGCGGCCAGAAACTTCGCAGCCTCGTCCGGCGAAGAACCGACCGGAACAAGTGCAAGATCCACAAAGCGCCGCAGAAGCTCAGGATCAGCCATGACCTTGCGGATCTCGCCGGATAGCCGGTCGACGATTGCGGTCGGCGTACCTGCCGGGGCCAGGAACATCGCCCAGCTGGAGGACTCGATCGGCGGGCCGCCAGCCTCGATGACGGTCGGGATCTCCTCGACGCCTTTGACGCGTTGCTTCGAGAGCATGGCAAGTGCACGGATCTTGCCACCACGAACGCTTGAGATAACGCTGATTGGCGAGTCAACCAGAACCTGGATGTTGCCAGCCGACAGGTCGGCAAGCGCCTGTGCCGAGCCCTTATAGGAAACATTCTCCATCTGGATACCTGTCGCTTGCTTCAGGAGCTCGACAGTCAGTTGACCGGCGGACCCTACTCCCGAGGAGCCATAAGATAATTTGTTGGGGTTGGCCTTCGCATAAGCAATCAGCTCGGCGACGTTCGTCACCGGCAACGAGTTCGTGACCAGCAGAACCGTCGGCGCTATGCCAATCAGGGACACCGGCACAAAGCTCAACTGCGGATCGAAGCCCAACTTGCCGGCAAGGAACGTCTTGTTGATGGCGTGCGCGGCGATGACTGTAAGAAACGTGTAACCATCGGGTGCCGCCTTGGCGACAATCTCTGTTCCGATCAGGGCATTTGCACCTGGCTTGTTGTCGAAGACGATGGGCTGCCCGAGATCGATCCGGCTCAGCACCATACGAGTGGCAGAATCGGTCAGACCGCCGGGCGGATAGGGTATGACCCAGCGGATTGGCTTGCTCGGCCAACTGTCTGCACGAAGCACCGACGGGCTGCTGATCAGGGCCGCCGTAACAACCGATTGCTTGAGAATTGTGCGACGGCTCGTTCTTTTCATGGCCGGCTCCTCCCGTGAATGTTGTTCGTTAACGCCTGGCAAACTCAAAGCTGACTAGACAACGCGTTGGGATACGACTGCCGTTCCGCCGAACGACGGCATGAAGGCGGAATGCTTTCCCGCACCTCCCGCCACGACGACATGGATATGCTTGGGATTGGGCGCGATTGGATACCAGTCGCCGTCCCGTGGCCGCACGGCCGAGTACACGGCATCGCTTTCGGGTGAGACCCTGGAGATGTGAACCCGAGAGCGCGCGAAGAGCTCGTCCTGGATCTTCTCTATCGTGTACCCGTCCCGATGCAGCGTCACAGCATGTTCGGGACCAATCGCGACGAAGAGCGGCCCCTTGCCGAAGACGGTGTTCGCGCCGGGCGTCGACATCGTGCTGGCCATCGTGATGAGAAGGCCCTCGCCCGTCGTGCTGCCATGATCATTGATGTTATGAGGAGGCTCACTCGCCATGACCGTGACGACGCTGTCGGTCAGCGCATATCCGTTTCGTACGTGATAGGGGGGCCAGGGACTTTCTTCTTCGTTTTCGCCAAAGCAGAAGAAGACCTTGGCAGGCGATCCGTGTGTCGACCGATCCATGGTTCCTGGCTTCGCGCCGGCGACATTCATGAGGATCAAGTTGATCGCCCGGCCAATCGTTGCATTGGCACGCCACCCCTGCCCGAAGCAGTTCGAGCCGCAATTCAGCTCGAGTGTTCTGCGGAGAGGGCCGCTGATCATGACCATCGGCGAGCAGGAGTGCGTCGTGGCGAGTGTGCCATGAAGGTTATAGTCAGGCACCAGCAACGCCTTCAGGGCAGCGAGAACGACCGGGAAATACTCCGGGCGGCAACCCGCCATGACGGCATTCGCCGCAAGACTTTCGAGTGTTGCAACACCCTGCCGTGGAGGTAGCGGAGGCAGAGGTTCATTGGCACCTCGGACAAGCTCGACGAAGGCGGCCACTTTCTCCCGCGTTGGAGGATGAAGCGGCAAGCCGTCGCTCCATCCTTGCGCCAGCGCATAGTCATCAAAGGCGGCAAGATCGCCGCTGCCGATCTCAATCTCCTGGGGCATCGTTCAGTCCTGTCTGCTCGACGAACAACTTCAGGGCAGTGTCGATACGCTCGTCCAGTTCTTGCTTGTTGAGGCCACCCACCGGATGTTTCACAAGGAGCAGGCGCGGCTTCACGCCACGTGCCTTGGCCTGCGCCTCAATGAGCGGTCTGAAAGTCTCCGTGGCGATGACGAAAGCCGGCACGCCGCGCTTCTCAAGTTCAATGCTGTCGTGGAAACTCCACGATGAGCAGGCCCCTCAATCCGCTATGGCAAGCAGGGCCCCCCGATATCGGGCTGCTACAGCTTCAATCAGGTCGGCGGGCGCCACCTGACTGGCACCTTTCTTGAACACGTAATCGATGTTGGCGACGCTACGGAACGCTGCGAGCTTGTCCCGGACACCGTCGAGTAGTTCCTTGCCATTGGGCTTGGAGTTGCCGAACAACGCGATGGGCTCTCTCTTCCAGTCGATCGCCTTGAGGGAGACATTCCGGTCGACAGCCGTTGCCGTCACAAAAGTCGGATCTACGATTAACATAAGAGTACCTGCCAGATGGTTGTCAGCGGGATGTTGAGCGTGAATTGAATGCGTGGATGCCGGCCCTCGCTTCGGAGGTCGTCCACATCTTGGATGCCATTGCTGCTGCGCGTGCCCATGCCTCTTCACCGCGCAAGCGGCCGACCTCGTCAATCAGTCGCTTCGTGGTTGCGACAGCTTTGGGCGAGCACTTCAGAAGGCTTTCGAGGGTCTCCTCGACTTCTCGATCGAGAGCAGCGGCGCAAATGACCTGATGCACGAGGCCCATAGATTGCGCACGAGCAGCATCGAAGGGTTTGCCCGCCAGCATCGTTGCACGGGCCTGACTGATGCCAATCTTCTCGATTACGACCGGGGCGATCAGACTTGGGGCCAGACCAACACGGACTTCAGGAAACGCAAACTTTGCTGTATCGACCGCAATTGCGACGTCGCACGCAGCCACGATACCGACGCCGCCGCCATAAGCATTGCCGTTGATCCGCCCAATCAGGGGCTTGGGAAAGTTCGCCAGTTTACGGACCCATGCCGCCGCCGACTGAATTCTGGCGATCCGGGCCTCCGGCTCCTCAACCAGGCGGAGCTGCCCTTCTTTGAGATCCGCGCCTGCGCAAAAATAGTCGCCCGCTCCTGTCACAACCACGGCATGGACGCGATCGTCAGCGGCCGCGCCATCGATTGCCCTGCCGACATCATCTCGCAGTGTCGCGCTGATGGCATTCTTGACGTCGGGTCTGTTGAGGACCAAACGACCAATGCCTGCCGGATCTACGGTATAGGCGATGGTTGACCGGTCCATAGAGAGTTTCTCCGTTGCAGTGAGGCACCGTTGATCACAGTTGCACTCTGCTCGGCGTGCGTTAAATGAGTATCGCGATTGAGTTCATGCACTTCATGAATGAAGTTCAGGACACGGGAGGCCTGCTCTGGCTCGACTACACCCGCCCATGCATGCTCTTCGGGCTTTCGAGGCCTGCGCCCGACACCTCAGCGTGTCACGAGCAGCCGAGGAGTTGAACCTCACTCAGAGCACGGTGAGCAGGCAGCTTTTGGGGCTCGAGCAGATGCTGGGCGTTCCCCTCTTTCGCCGCGTGCGGAAGAGGATGGTGCTCACGGCCGCCGGCACATCTTATGCATCCGAAGTCCGAGCGAGCCTTGCGAGGCTGGCGGGCGCCGCCGAGAAGATTGCGCGGACGGACCGCGAGCAAACGACCCTTACAGTGGCAGTAGGGTCAACATTCGGTAGCCGCTGGCTCGTTCCGCACCTTGCGGACTTCCAGCGCCGCCATCCAAAGGTCACCCTCGATCTGGTGAGTTATCGCCGTGGACGAGGGCCCTATGATTTTGCGACCGAGGAGGTCGACGCAGCGATCTACTTTGGCGATGACCCTTGGGGCGGAGTGAAGTGCCACCGGCTGTGCGGCGAAGTCGCAGTGCCGGTATGCGCCCCTGCTCTTCTGCCTCGACGTGTGTCCGCCTCTCGACTGATAAAGCTCCCCCTGCTTCACCTGCGAGCCCGGCCGGACGCCTGGATGAGCTGGTTCGAGAAGGCAGGAGTAGATTCTCCGACACTCAGCCGTGGCTCCCGCTTTCAGACAATGGAAATGATGTGTGACGCCGCCACAGCAGGCCTTGGCGTGGCGCTCATGCCCACGTTCTTGATCGGCAGTGACCTGGCGACAGGGCGCCTGATCGTCGCTTCGGAACCACCCATCAGGCTTTCTGGTGGCTACTACCTCAGCTATCCAGAGGGAGAGTCCTCGCGGGCTCTCAGGTCATTCCGCAAATGGTTGCTCGAACACCCGCATCTCACTGAGTAGCTGGGCATCGCGGCGAGCCTTTCGGCAGTGGCTACCACGAGAGAGGCTAGTCCTCCTGCTCGTAGCGTTGATTCGCAATCAGACGCCGAGGACGATCTTTCCCATATGAGCGATTGCGCTCATGTGCGTGAAGGCAGAAGGCGCCCGCTCGAGGGGAAAGACCCGGTCTATGGGCATCTGGAGCGTTCCCGTCTCAACACCAGCCCACAGGTCTGCGCGAGCGGCCCGCACAATGGCGCGATATTCTTCTATGGAACGTGTGCGGAATGTCACGCCAACATAGGTGATGCGCTTCACCGCATGGAGGTCGAAGTCAAAATCTCCCTCCATTCCTCCCAAGCGCCCCACATTGACTATTCTGCCGAGCACGGCCGCCGCTTCCATGTTGCCCTTCGCAACACCGGCTGACACTTGGTCGATGATTAGATTTACCCCTTTGCCGTTGGTGGCACTCTTGACCTGCTCGGGCCAAGAAGGATCTTTCGAATCGAGAGCAACGTCGCAGCCGAACTCTCTTAGTCTGTTGCGCCTGCTCTCTGTTCCGGATGTACCGAAGACCAGGTACGCACCCTTCAGCTTTGCAATCTGCATTCCGAGCAAGCCGACGGCTGAGCTGGCACCCTGAATGAGTACACTATCACCTGGGCGAAGCTGCCCGATGGTAACGATGGCATCGTGCATCGTCTGGACTGCGTATGGAAAGCACGTTGCCTGGTGTTCTGACAGCTTCGCGTTTGAGAGTTTGTAGGTGCGGCCACTGCCTCCTCGGCCGTCGAAGTCATGAGGACCGCAAATCCACCGTCCTCGAACGACACCTGCAAAACATTTTGAATGTCCGACTGATCCTCGGCGATTAGAACGAAAACAGATGCCTGTTGCATTATGCAATTTCCAAGTCGTCAGCCTGACGAAATCCAGGCGCCCCAGCCGCCTCATGTACGCCGGCCTACGCAACGAGGATCAATTTGACGGAGTTCCGGCACGATTTCGGACAGATGGGGTGCGGGTGTCCCCAGCAGGAACTCGCTAATCCTGTCGAAAGAGGCATTCGTCGACCGCGTACCAAACAGCGGCGCTACTCGCTGAAACCGAGTCATATCCACGCTGCGCAATGAGCGATTGGCCAACCATCAGTCGGAAAGTTGAACCGCGATGATTGCCGCTGCCGCTACTTGAGTGACCTCTATGTTGCGAGAGCCGATTCCAAAGCGTAGTCGTGCCTCCTTCCTTAAGCGCATGCGTGCCGACGCGAACTACACGTAGGCCGCAGCCACTATTGGAGCGCTCCTCGCCCAGCTCACCAAAAAAATAGACGCCACGCCTGGGCCATTTCATCTGCCCAGAGCATAGCCCTAATGTCCGCGCTCCTCCCGATCGCCGTTTCAAAACCGAAAGCGCAGCATAGAATCTCTGAAGGTCATTAGTCCGCATTTCACCTACATCGCAATATGCTGCCAGTAGAGTTTCCGAGACGCCCCGAGCTAGAGGTGCCTGTTATCTACCGGGCTAAGAATGACAGACAGCGCTCATAGAAGCGGCTAAGTTCTTCGCCGGCATCTCTATCGACGCTGGCCACCGCATCAATGCAAGCCTCCCAGGTCACCACCTTGAGCGACTCGCGATCGATCAGACACTGCACTAATGGAAGGAAGTACCGCGCCTCCCATGCGCGAAGACTTGCCGCCTCAGCCCGGCTTGCCTCCTCGTAGGCCTTGATTCGCTTGGAAATCGCGGCGCGGATTTGGGCTGGATCCAGAAAGGCTTCTAGATTGGAAAAGCCCGCGCGCCGCTTTGTGGGGATTGGGGCCATGACGAAAAAGCCCACCGATGAAAAGCTCTCTGGCGTCCGCCCGGCACGAGCAATTTCTTGGGCCATGCAAGCCACATTGCGTGCCGCTTGGTTATAACCTGGCGCGTTCTTGGTGCCGCTCGAGAGATTGCTGAACATTTTGGCTTCAATGACAATGAACTGCGTCGCATCCGATGCCAGCTCTAGTCCTGTCTGCGTCATCGGACGAAATGCAAACTGACCGACCACACCGTCGGCATTCGTAAATCCTTCCGCCAGGACGTCTGCCTTCTGCTGCGCGGCGAAAGGCGAAGCGAGCAAGGCTTCCGAGTACCATTTTGCTCCAGCCTCGAACTGTATTGGCAAGGAAAATGGCCGACAGTGGCGCAAGGCATCCAGTACTAGGCGCAGCATCCAACCTTCGTTGAAGACTTCCGTTGGCGGAAACAGAGGAGCAGCAGCGGCCTCGCTGGAACGCAGTATGCGGATGAGCCGATCGGGTATCATTTGCGCTCCCTAATTGCTCGTGGCCATCACTGCTGCCAGCGGTACACCTAGCGACCTTGCCCGGGGATGCCCCAGTATTGGCGCCAACGTACATATTCGGTGGCCGTGTTGAGGCGGTTCCAACCACTGCGTTCAGCTTCTGTCAGTGCCTCACTATGTTTTGGTGGTGCTCCTTTCTCGTCGCGGAAAGCCTGGCACCAATCCCACACCCCGCGACACTTACCGCCTTTGCGAGGCATTCTTATGCCATTGCGGATCGGCTCGACCGCAGCTGGCCCCTGTTTACGCTTGCCATCATCTTCGATGGTGATCATCTGAGATGGATAGTTGCCTCCAAGTGGACTCCCGAAAACATCCCATCCGACGGAGTCTTCCTGCACACTTGGATCGAAGCTATGCCAGAACTCGTACCAGACGGAACCGGTGCTGCTGATACTGACCTTCGTAGCGGCGGCTACTCTTTCGCTGGGGACGATCAGAAACTGAGGCGGTTTATTCTTCCTTATATTTACAAATGCATACACGTAGCTTTGCGATTTGAGGTGCTGTGCATTGCTACCGACCAGCCAGAACGACGCTTTCTTGCCGTTCGTCTTCACTTGAACAGACCATGCCTTCTGACACCGTTGATCCGTCACAAGTAGGTCAGCACCGGTCGCGCTTCGGGACGTAGTGGAGACTATAAAGCCGCGAGCCGAAAGCTCAGCCGCGACCAGGAACACTCCATGCATTCCTGTGATATAGCCACGCTTTGACACAGTCTGCCCCACCTTCCCTGCAATCGTTGCCAGTCCGGTGGCGGCTTGCTCTACGCAGCTGTCTTCCCGGAGCGGACCCACGCAGCTGCCGGAGAGGAAAGACGTGGCCCGCATACAAGGCAATGGTCCTTCACGGACCCATGCGTCGCCATTTAGCAGGTCTCAAATAGCCTGCCTCTCCTCAAAAGGCGGCGACATTAAGAGCGAGAAGCACAAGAAGTGGATCGACTTGTCGCCGTCTTGAGCTTCTTGAGAGCCGGCATGTTCAGAACCTAATGAAACTACAGAAACATTAGGTTTTGCGCTAACCACTTGAGATTACTGCGTCTTTTGCAAGCGTCTTTCCAGTCGCCCATTCTGAACATCAGACTTTACGCTGCTGCTCGCGAAATCATGAGATTTGGGAGTTACAGCACATGCCTCAAGCAAAAACACTCACGGCCAGAGAGCTACGTAGAGTCCTTGACAGCATTACCGGCAATCCGCACTCAAAACGGAATAGGCTCATGCTGCTGATGACGCACTGGGCCGGAATGCGCATTGGTGAAGTCGCAGCCTTGAGGATCGAGGACATTCGCAACGCGGATGGCAGTGTCAAGCAAGAGATCCGGCTGGATGTAGCCCGAACGAAGGGCAAGCAGCCAGGCCAGCATCCCTCTCGCATCTGCTGCTTTCGAAGAGACTTAAACTTACCCATTACCCAGTGCGCAACCGTTTGCTCAAGAAATGTCGACGATCGCTTCTTTGAGCTATTCTTGCTTTTGGCACCTAGCTCTTCGATCTGCGCAGGACTAAGCTTAGATATATAAGAAACTGGATTAAAGCTGATTTGCACCTCAACATGCCAGGCTTCCAACTGGTGGGTTCCATTCTTCGAAGGGCGAATTCCGAGCAGGTCTATCTCATGCACCCCTTGCTTGACGCCTCTGATGGTGAAGAAGCCCTGTCGGTTAAGCCATTCATCAACGAGCTGCTCTGCTAGCGCCGCCACAACATCCTCCCGAAATTTCACGCGCGCCACTGTCCACTTGTCTGGCGCGGACAGATCCGCTCCCAGCGCTGGAAAGAAGCTATCCACTGTAAGATGGAGTGGCGCTAGGACTGTTCCACGACTGGATGCGGCTATTCGCGACCGATTGGCTTTGCCAATTCTACTCCAATAGCGCAAGGAACCCGAACAAGTCAGCAATCAGATCGAGCGCCGACTTCCCATGGCCTGATGTCACCTAGTTTCATACCCATCCAGGCGAACACCTGCGATGATAGCGGCTGCGAGGTCATTGTTTCTTCGGTTCTAAGTCTCTTTCGAAGAAGCTGTTCCGCTTCCTCGGCATTGGGCGCCGCAACCATGTCGAAGCGATAGTCGTGTGATCCAACGCGAAACATATGCCCCACAACCGCCGGCACCCGATGAAATAGGGTCACTCGCTCAAAGTGCGCATCGTGCCCTTGATCCGGTGCCATAGCGACGCGGGGAGTATGGCGACACGAGTCGCCGGAAGCCAGTCACTGTAGTCCTCCGCGTTAGGCATCAGGCCCTCCCGCTCCGCCCTAGTAAAGTCCGCCACGACGTAGCTTCCCCGCCGCTCTTTAGGAACCTTCGGCGAGAGGCGTTTGCCGTGCTCAACAAGCTCATCTCCGAGGAGCCTACTGAACATGATGCAGTCGTCTGTACCTGAGTAGAGAGCGCGTATGGTCGTAGGATAGCGATCATCAACCCGCGTCCCGACGCGCAAGCCAAAGAGACGAGCGGCTAGCGCTTCAGCGGTAAGATCGTCGGCCTCGAACTTGGCGACGAGCCTGTTATTCTCGGCGATGATGTTGGCGTGTTGGTCAACGCAGCGATCCAGAGCGCCCATGAGGGCTATGGCTCGCGTCTCAAGCCTGATGTTGCCGTACATGAGCGCCCGGAGCTGATCGACGCCCGCTTTGACCGGCGTGAGCGTGCGGAAGTCTGCGTCGAACTCAAATGTGGACGTGACGCTCTGAGGCACGCTCCGCAAAGTTTCTTCGCGACGGCGGCGGTCTGCATCCCAATGATCGAACATCGGCCTGATATTGCCCTTCTTGACCCCTATGAACGCCTCCGTGACACCGTAGGCGAGAGCCGCGGTCATGCCAATAAACCCAAGCTCTTTGACCTGGTCGTCGTAGCGCTTATTGCGCGCGGCAATACTCTGTGCGGCCAAAGCGCCTGCCAGAGCGCCCGCGAGCGGTGGTACAAATGCCTTTATCAGGTCGAAGTAAGTGATGTCGTCAGGAAACCAGTTCGCCATAACCCCTCATATGCGCGGCATTGTGCGAGGACAACCCATACGGGCAGAGGTAAGTCTCTCGGACGAGAGGCAGAAAGGTCGCGTCGCATCGAGGATCGCATTCGAGCGACCGGAAGGCGCGCCCCAAGGCGGTTAGCGTACGCCTCTGCGTCCATCTCATCGACACGAAGTGATGTCGACGATATCTGTACTCAAGTTGCCCTTATACGCCGGCACCAGCCTCCTTTAACACTCAGATGCGCACGGCATTCTCCGCAAACACGCTCTGTCAGTCGATGAATGCAATCTACAGGCGCGCAGGGATTGAGGGTGCGACTAGTCATTCCGGCAGACGCAGCTTCATCACCACACTAGCCAGCAAAGGGATCGGTGTCCGAGTGCTTGCCTCGTTAGCGGGGCACCGGTCGATAGCAACAACACAAGCTTACATTGACGTTTATGATGAGATGAAGCGGGCGGCTGTTGAACTCATCAATTGACACTTCTCGCCTGCCATAAGGTTGCCTATATATGTGTCGGTCCCGCCCGCCGTGCTAATAGCTTTCAGGGAGAACTGGCAAGGCTACGAAGTGCGCGACCAAGCCGTTCGGCAATAGGCCGCCGTTCCTTGCAAATTGGGCTATAAGACCTTCCGACGAGCTTTGCGCTCAGAGGGCAGATAATAATGACCAAACCGACAATACCGTTCGGCTTCGACCCGCCGCCGGACAACCATGTCCATCACCTGACAATCATCAAGCAGGGCGAAAACAAGCTCGTTACCTGGGCTCCTGCCGGCGTCACATTTAGTGTGCCGCCTTCGAAATATTCTCGTGAATATCCAGACTTTTCATGGAGTGCATCCAGGGACAAAGTTGAAGAATCTAATTCAGGTCTCGTGAAGTTCCACACCGACAACGGCTTTTCCATCGGCTCATATCATGAGTTCTTAGTCTACATGCGGAATCTACCATATTATGGCTTTCGCATGGGGCGCGTCGAGGTCACATTCGGACAGGCCACGCCGCTAATGGCATTCTTGTTCGATGAAATACATCGATCAAAGCATTATGGAGATTGGGCGAGCATCAGCACCGCTCGTATCATCGGCGCGAATGACATCGAGGAAGTTGAGCTCGCATTCAGCAATGCTGCGATTCGGTACAACAAAAAGTACAACGGACTCCCGATACTTTGGGAGATGAACCTAGATGATGTCGTTCCGTTGTACGACGACGACGAGGAATCGCCCGCCGTGTCGGAGGTGCTGGTTGATGGACCAGTCATACGCGACATGGTGCCCATTCGCTTCTTTCACAAAGGTCTTAGTCAAGAAGACGACGTCGCCGCCTGCATCTATTTCTATCGCGTGCTCGAATTTTACGCCTTCTCATCCATGATGAGAGAGTTTGCCAAAGCTCGACACGATACTTCTATTAGCGACGACTATTTCCCCGGCGAAATTCTTAAGTTGATCAGTAGGGATGAAAAGGGACCTCTACTGAAGCTCGTCAATCAAGCGACGGACAATCGCCTAATAGAAGATGCCGTGCGTGCTGGTCTGATTGAGAGCGCGAGCGCCAATCTTCTCGGAGAACGCCTATACGCATTTCGCAATTCTATAGTGCATGGGAAAAGCAGCTACGGCTATGAACTCCACGCCCCGTCACTATTTGAAAAGCAATCGCTGCCACGAGTGTGGAAGCCTATCCTGCGAAGTCTCTCCCGTATCGTTGTCGAACGATTTGGCCGCAAACTTCTGTAAGACAGCACCCGGTGCTTTCCATTAAGACAAGCAATTCTGACGGGGTTTGACGTCGGGCCCATTGGGCGTCAACCAACAACGGTCAAGTTCGCCGATCCGGTTACCCGCGTATGCTCCCACAGCAGAAGACTGGATGGGTCGATAATGTTTGGATCTCTCCGCATGCACCCGACGAACCATCACGCTCCTCCGTGCTTTCGGAACTGGAAGCAAAAATAGGCAAATTGAGTGTTGTAAATTCCAACATCCAGGCCTACATATGTACGGTATTCATACAGGTCCCTAATGGCTGAACTTAGCAGAGACGACCTTGAGAGGGTTTTCGCGGCAAAGAAAACTGCTCTCGTCGCAGAGCTTGAAGATTGGTTCGCTACTGAAGCGGCATCCATTGATGGCTCCATCGAGTCCAAAGCTCCGTCGGGGGCAGGCGGTTCGATTGTAACTGTGCGCCCCGCGATTGATTCTAAAAGGGTGCTCGATGCGACTATTATTACTGAGCGAGTTCTCGGGATCGAGTTACCGCCCGAAATCATCAAGCCCGGTGGATACGATAGCTGCGAAGAAATGATTGGAGACCTTGTCCCAAAGCTACGTGCCGTATTCATCGGTGAGAAGAAAGTGAAGAAGACCCAAAAACAAACTGTTACAGCGTGAGCTTATGACTTCGTCCGAACAAGCCTGGCGTGACCTTGGAGAGCGGCTAAGAAAAGCACGTGAATATGTTGAGCTCACGCAAGACGAGGCCGCGCGGGTTATTGGCATTTCACGGCCCTCGCTCTCCCAGGTCGAGAACGGACATAGAAAAGTCGATGCCGTCGAGCTTGCTGCGTTCGCCAAGTTATACAATCAGTCGACAGAAGCTTTAACGGGTACAGTTCCGCAAGCCATTCCCGCGGATGTGCAACATCTGGCACGCGCAAGTCGTGAGCTATCTGATTCCGACCGGGCCGAACTACTTAGATTTGCGGAGTTCCTTCAAGCAAGGGCCAAACCAGGAGGGCGTCGTGGCTAGATCGCCCAGCGCCATCGCGAGGCTCGACGCGGCCGCAGCAGCCAAAAAGCTACATCGCGAGTTGGACCTGCAAACCCGCACCCGTGAGAGTGGCGGGGCGATTGATGTTTTTGAAGTCATAGCTGAGCTCGATATACCGCTAGTCTTCAAACCACTTGAGCGTGCTCAAGGTCTTTGCTTACCAAAGCCCCTGTTCGGCATAATGGTCACCACCAAGCGAACGCTAAGTATCCAGAAGTATACAGCCGCTCACGAACTCGGCCATCTGTTACTCGGCCATGAGCCTAGCATTGATATTGAGATACTGGAGAGAGGGCCGTTAGCGTCAGGTAGTGGACGGGATCTGAAGGAAATTGCGGCTGAGGCCTTTGCCGCTGAATTGATGCTTCCAAGGTGGTTATATTCGATCCACGTACAACGGCAGAAATGGTCCATAGCTGAACTACGCGATCCGGCGGTAACGTATCAACTTTCGCTACGACTTGGTGCGAGTTATGAGGCCACATGTTGGGGGCTTTTAAGTAACGCGATTCTTCCAAGAGACGCAGTTGACACACTGCGGCGAGCCAAGATTGCAACCATGAAGGCTCAGCTCGGAGATGGTTTCAGGCCCTCCGACTCATGGGCAGATGTCTGGCGTTTTACGCAGCGCGATGATGGAGGAGTTATTGGCAACACCGATAGAGATCTGGTCCGTCTAGAGTTGCCGGAGAATAGTAGCGCGGGTTTCGAGTGGGATTTGAAGACGCTGCGCGACGCTGGTCTTGAAATTCTCGACGATCGCTCAGAATTCTCTGAGGATCCAATTGTCTATGGAGCTCCAACTACTCGCCGGGTTATTGCCAGACCAGTCACTACTAGTAGGCAAGTAGTTGCCATCGAGCAGAAGCAGCCCTGGAGTCAAAATGCTGATACTTGCCTTACGGTAACGCTCAAGTTTGACGGGGCTGAAACGGGCGGGTTTTCAAAGGCAACACGACGTAAGCTGGGAGCAGTCTGACTTGGTAATTAGTCAAGACTTGCGGGCACGACTTCTTCCAGTCCGTGTTCAAGGCCAACGAAGCACATGTCTCGCGTTTGCCGCTTCAACCGCGCATGAATGCCATCGTTCTTCAAGTAGCCCGCTCAGTGTGGAGTATCTTTTTTTCCATGCCATGCAACGCATGCCTTCCGGCGCCAATCCTGATGCCGGCACTACTATGGCGGCAATGTGCGGGGCATTGGCCAATGAAGGTCAGCCGTTGGAACTGGATTGGCCGTACTTACCGGCTCAACCTGCACCAAGCGCATGGGCTGTACCAGCGATTAGCAGTCCCTGCTGGAAAGTCGTTGCGGATGCTACTTCTAAGACCTTCGACGAAGTGGTCTCGGAATTAGATGCAAACCGTCCTGTGGTCTTGGGATTGATAATTACATCCAGTTTTTTCCACTGCGACGGTACTGGATGCTTGCCGGCTCTTAAGTCGGATCCCGAACGTACGGGTCACGCAGTGCTCGCGGTTGGACACGGAACGGATACCACTGGGGAAGCCCATGTCTTAGTTCGCAATACTTGGGGTTCCAGTTGGGGAGCGGCCGGTCATGCGTGGCTGTCGCGCACCTACATTGAGAGACAACTTCGTGAGACAGCAGTTATTCCGTAGGCACAAATGAAGCTTATCGAAGGTGACACTTGCCCAAGCGTCTGGCTTGACGCCGCAGACTACTTGGCAGGATGCGCTAAGCGTGAAGATTTTGATGTTTTCTTAGGCATCAAGAACCCAACCGTCTATTCCGCCCTTGATCGGAAAGTCCACGAAAGTGTGGACGCGTTTCTCCGTAGGCATTCCGGCTCCCGACTGGAAACAGTTGCCGAGACGATCTTTCCACTGAGTGACTATCTCCGACAGGGATCCCAAGGGGTGTACAGCACCTACCCCGTTCGGATTAACAAGATCAGAAGCGCCCGCAGCAATGATAGGCGTTGGGGTACTTACGCACTCCGACTGATAGAGCCTAGAGTCGATGCCAAGGGAAGAAGATACTCCCCCTTGGCAGCTCTTGTAGAGAAGATCAAAGCTAGGCCCGAATACCGCGCAGCTCACGAACTCAACCTTGGAGTTCGTGAGGAAGACATCGAGATTTATGATCCGGGCCGCGATCGGCTACGGCCCTACGGAGGTCCATGTCTTAGCCATCTAAGTTTTAAGGTCTATGATGGAAAAGTTCGGCTCAATGCAACCTACAGATCTCACTACTATGTGCAGCGACTACTTGGAAATTTAATCGGCCTTGCCCGCCTGCAGTTTTTTGTTGCCAATGAGTCAGGTCTTCAAGTTGGCCCTCTGACCATCAACTCGACATTCGCACGCCTAGATACAGGCGGACAAAATGGGGACGGTGCCAGCTGGGGCTCTCGCGACGTAGTGCAGTTGATTGCACAATGCAGAAGCTTCAATCCTACTTTGGCCAGTTAAGCTATAAAAGACGCCGAGGTTCCAAATCAAGATCGTAAGCTAAAGCCATCTGTCGCCTAAATTCTGTTTGGCCTCCATAACTAGGATGCCGCACATATGTGTAACGAATGCCAAGGCGATCAAGGGCGCGTCCCGCATCGTTACCGAGCACAAATATCCTTTCAAACTTAAACGTCGCCATCAACGCAGCTAGAAAATCTTCGCAGGCGGAGAACTCTTTTCGAGTGTGACATCTATTTCCGAGATCGTCCCCGGCTTCATGAGGGTGAAATGGAAATGCATTCCATAAGAAGGGAACGTTCTTTATTGCCGAAATCACACGCCAAATTTCTGCGGCTGTGCGCTCCGCGACAGTTTGTGTTTTCGTCGCCTTTCTAGCGGCCGCTACGTTAAATGCTGCGGAGAACAACGAAAGATGGGCTTCGTCCGTCAGCGGAAGGCCAGTACGCCGTCCTCCTCGATATCCCAGATCTCGGCCGATCCATGCTGTGCATGGCATCGATTGGAGTGCCTCAGCAAAATAGACCTCCAGATTATTCAAGCGCACCGAGGGCGAATGTTGGTGATCGTGTATAGCGCACACATGCCGGTACGGATTGAATACGTTCTCGAACTCCATTTCATACAATGATGCAGCAAAATCACGAGCGCGGATCTGGGCCAAGTTTGTAGTTTCGCCGCTGTCACTTCTCATCGTCGCCTTCGCGGAACTGGAGTGTATGATTGTCAAAGTCAGCTAGAATGAGCCCTTTGCGATGCTTCTTTAGGTTACGGAAGACGGCAAAGCCATCGAGAATTGCCCGCTCCCACTGCCACAATGCGCACCGCGTGACTTCGTACCCGCGCACAAATGCTTGGATTGACTTCAAAAGGTCGTAGTCCACGTGGTCAAGGTTTTCGAACAGCTGTCGATCTAAACCTCTTCCGAATATGAATGTGGCCACACCTTCTTCGATGAGAATAGCGCGGGCACCATCTTGATTTTCATCAAGTTCTGGAACGCTCTTGCGCTTCAGGTGGAGAAGAGCACGTAGCACCGGCGACCATCCAAGGTGCACCGCAAATGCCATATGAAACACATCGTGAAATCGGTAATCGTCATGCTCGCTTTTGTTATCCGTAAGCCTGTCACCGATGATGATGCCGTTGCATTTTTGTATCACGTAAGACTTGCTGCCATTCGTATCTTCGCCGATGAAGAATTCCAGCTTCGACGGAAGTCTTTCGTTCTTAGGCATTAGCGCGTCAATGCGCGGCGGATACGTAAAACTGATCGGCCACCTACTAAATACCTTGCGAAGGTTAGCGTGAGCCGCCGCTTCCAGGCCGACCTCTGCCGCATCGGCAGCTGCGACCAAGGCTCGAAAAATTTCGACTAGGTGAGCAGATAACTTGTCTCTGTTGCTGGCAAGAGAGCCCGCTCTAAAATCATTGACAAGATCTCCAACCCGACCGGCAAGGGCGATTGCCCGATCACTGAACTCTTGCTCTGTTATTTCGGCATCTAGCCGCGATTGTATATCGCCAAATGTTCCAAACTCGTGGACTTCGACTTCATCCCAGTCGCCAATCTTCCGGAACATTCGCTGCGCCAAGACACTAAGATCAAGACCGGCACGCGAGGCGAGGTTAGTAAAATACCAAAGCGTATCGCCGAGCTCCTCAACAATGATGCTGTCGTATTGATCGAAGGCGGCTTTGTCCCGCTGTTGCTTCTTCAGCGCACTCAAGAGGCTCCCAGATTCACCGAACAGACCCAATATTGGCAGTTCAAGATCGCCCTTTCCGAGACGATCGGTAGTGAGGGTGGCACGCTGATACGCATTTAGTCCGATGTAGTCACCCGCTACATCGTCAGGAAGAACAATAATAGGTTCGTATGTGCTCGAACTGATCGCTGATGAGGCATTCGCCGGGAGAGCGTCGGTCAACATTTGCTACTACGGTAACTTCGCGATCTGCAGATGGCAATAAAGTACCTTTACCGTTTGACGCAGTGCGCGGCCTCACCCGAAAGGAGATAGACTACTCGACACGCAGCTGCACACGGTCGACCTCAGCCTCGAATAAGTCGAGGGGGGGAACTCAGCAGCCTCGCCAACTTTTAGCTGTACCGACAGGGGTCCTTGGAATTTGGATTTCGCAAGGGGCGTCATCACTGATGGGCATTCAGGCGAACACCATCGAAGATAGGGGATGTATGCGCTCCACTGCTACGCCCATTGTCGGCCTTGTTGGGTGCCCCATGCGCAGGTCCAGTCAGTTCACTCAAAGCCCGACGTTAGAAGCAAAAAGCAAAAAAATCCCGTATTCGGCACAGTTTCATAAGTGAAGAAATGGCACGCCCGGAAGGAGTCAATCCTCCAGCCTTCTGGCTCGTAATCACAAGATCCCATGCCCACTGCCTGAAGATTGGCAGCGGATGTTCGGTCAAAGTACTTTTGCATGAGCGGCGCGGGGGTGTTTGCCGGAACTAGGCAAAACCTACGCACCGCTCAGTTCAGGATAAATTCTCCAGATAAGTCAATTACTTATCAGGTTACGCGGAAGTTCTTGAACTGCCAGAGCTCCTAGCGGTCGAAATCCTCGGGGAATAGCGCCGCCCTCGCAAAGGCCTTCTTCGACGACACCCGTGACTTCATCCGGAAAATGAATGTCGCGCCGGCAAAAAAAAGAGTGACCTCCTAACCTCGCTCTACACGTGCCTCAAGGTCGATCAGCCTTGCCTATCGCATTCAATCAGAGGCTTTGCAGGCGGCGGAGAGGTGTCACCCGTCAACCAGCGATCCCAAAGATGCGCAAGGTTCGACGAAAGCGTCACGATCGAATACTCGCTGCACCCGCATTCGCTGCATTTGAGGTTGGATCGTGTCAGCTCATTGACGACCTCATGGTCCATTTTGAACGGGCCGGGTTTGAGCTCGGGCTTGAATAGAGCCCGATGTCTACAGGACTTGCACTGCACGCCGACCATGATCCCCTCCCCGATGCACCCACTGAACATGGTGTTTTTTCCATCTCGGTGAAGAGGCCCGCGGCAGATACTATTCCGTCCTTGGTGATTGATGTGGCGTGAAGGAAGCTGTGAAGTGCCTTGTCCTGGCGCCCGCTTAGTGGGCAGCACTATCCGTGGCAGTTTCGGCTGTTAGGCAAATGTTAGGCACCATTATTCTTGACTCGTTTGTTGGCGTAAACACGGCATTTTATCTCACAAGCAAGCAGTTCAAGCACTGCCACGGGAGAGTCTAAAGTCCCCAACCACAGTTCTAAGCTCGGCACATCATCCTACCCACCACGTGCCGGCTTATCAGGGCAATGGCCGTCCGGATGTTTCCCAGATTCAACGACGCGGGCGCGCCATTATTACTTGGAGCTTCTTTCAGTAACGCTCTACTGGCGTTCCCTGCAGCTCGCGGCCACTTTTCGAACGACAGCCCGAGGGCCATCGAGATCAAGCAGTCATCGACGGCACGGCCTGGAGCCGATGTCTGGCGCCAATGCCCGGCGCTTTGAAGCCCGCGCGCTGGCGAACGATCCTGATCGGCTCGGCCATCACGTACCCGGCATAGCGCCCCCAGTACCGTGCCGTCGCCACGATCACCTCATCGCTTAGAGAAGCGCAGCGAGTGACCTGGCTCTTATGACATCCGAGTGCGCGCAGCTTTGTTTCGATGAAATCCGAGATATCAACGAAACGGTTGGGACTGAATTCCACAGTCGAAGAAGGCGTCTGATAGCAGTAGACGTTGGGAACCGAGCGTGCGGCCGTCAACGTTGCGAGATGCGCCGCCCGATGATCCTGATGCGTGTCCTCGAAGGAATGAGTGTAGACGTGGGTTGGCTGGAATTGCTGGATGGCCGCCTGCATGAGCTCAATAGTCTCAGGGCCTTCTGAGATTTCGGTGTCTGGCAGATTGCCAAATTCGATCTGGGCTCCCAACAGGTCAGCAGCATTCAACGCTTCGCGGACGCGAACATTCGCGTCGCCCCCAGCTGCACCGCGGCTTAGCGTCAGAATATGCAGCAAATCCCCGCTGGCACTGTGCTTGGCCAATGCGCCGCCGCAGCCTATCTCCACGTCGTCGGGATGGGCACCAATCGCCAATACCCGCTTTTGTTGCTGCCGTCTGCGCATGCGTGCCTCCCTGGCCAGCTTCAAAGCCTGCTCGAGGAAGGGCACTTCAGCGATTGGTTTGAACATCAGCCCGTCGATGCGACACTGCACTGCGAGCTGTATGGAATCCGGCCTTTGATCCGCGGTAATGACTAGAGTCGCCAGCCAGCGATTGAGTGACCTCGCTCGCTTCAGAAACTCGAACGAACCGGGCACCGCCAGATCGATAGCGATGAGATCCCACTGGCGATCTGCCATCATCTGCGCGGCAGCAACGACATCGGCAGCAAGGCCTAGCGATGCATGCGCCCCCAGTCTAAACCACCGCTTCATTTCGGAAGCGGTAGTTAAATCGCCATCGACCAGCAAGATACTGGGTAGCTCTTTAGCTGGCGGCTTCATCGCCGCCAATTTGCCCGTGCCGGCTACGCTTTTCATGACCACACCCAACCCAATTAACCCGTGCGGGCGCCGATGGAGTTGGAGAGGCGAATGCTTTCACACAGAAGCACAGCCAAAAAGCACTGCTGGTGCCGCGAACGGCACCACCCACACCCATCAAAGCCCCGAAGCCGGATCCCACTCCGGCTTCGTTCCCACGCGACAGCTATCACGGCCCTGCGCCGAAAGTAAGCGCAATCTAACTGCAATTATCCAGGTAACGCCTTCGAGACGCCTGCAAGATGCCGCATTTTAGGACTGCTCAGTTTCGGCGATTCGGCTCGGCAGCACGGCACTCACACAAATGCCACTTACCGGCGATCACGCCCAGAGAACCCGACGATAGGGCGTCCACGAACCTGAGTAGGCAAGCACGTTCCAAGCTGCACCGATGAGGCTTGGAAACGATTGAATCTCATTGATCGGATCCGCACGTAGTGCGTACGGGTAGGACCCATCAGCGTTCTGGGCTCTTACCATCTCCGCCATGAGATTGTTCGCGCGAACGGGGTCTCGTGTTCGAATAGCGATAACTGCCCCAAAGCTTCCTTCGTACCAGGGCGTCAGTACTGTCCCCAATGGATAGCCATCGAGGGGCAAGAAAGTCGTGAAGCCTGACAGTCCTGTCGGTTGGTCAGTCACGTGATAAAGCCGAAGCATCCGTTCGATCGCCACCGCCGCGGCGGCGGACTTCCCCCATTTCTCCAGCAAGACCCCGCCCCAGGACATCACGTCGAGCGCATGCTGACCGTCAGGCACATTGTGGCCATTGGTGGCGTTTCCTCCCTGCCAGAATATGCCATTCGCCTTACTCCAGCCGGCGGTTTCGAGCGCGGCCCTGATCTTTCCCGCGGCCTCGCGGTGGCTGGCAGAACCGTACAGGTCAGCGGCGAGCTCAAAGCACCACCACGTATCAATGTTGTGTTCGGTGCTCCACCAGGGAACAACAAAGTCAGGATGCAGAGTGGTGCCGACGTACCGTCCCTTTCCTCCGTCCAACAACCCGAGGGAATTGCGGTAGGTCAGCAGAAAATCAAGACAGTCTCTGGCTGCATTGGCAGTCCCTCGATCGAACCAGCCGCGAAACTCCGGTGTGTCGGCGAGCAAGAGTGCATAACAGACCCATGCCACGGCACCGATGCGGATGAAACCGGTGTTGTGTTCGAACGGGATACTTTGATGATTGGCGAACGGGAAGCTGCCGTCCGGATTTTGGACGACCAGTAGCGCCTCTACCAGTTTTCGTGCCGCATCGCGCTCGCCCAGCTGCAGAAATGCGATCAACGCTACAGCTTGATCGTAGAGGAAGCAGACGTCGTTAAAGGCGTCGTAGTAGACTTCATCAACCGTCTGGCCCGCATCTGCTGCAGGCACGTTGAAAGACCTCAACAACCCCGAAGGCATCGTGTATTCGCCGTAGATCCGCTTGGTATTCGCATCAACCAAGGAAACCCGGCCTATTCCCGATGGAACCAAAGTCACCGACCAGGTTCCATCCCGGCTCGCCGGAACTACGCTGGTGGGAGATACTGGGATGGTGGTCGTGATGCAGCGGTACTCGATCCGAAGATCAGGCCACGCGGAGTGAACAGCTGCATTCTCCTCTGCCCACACTTGGCCAACCACCCGCCGAGCACATCCGTTTTCCAGTTCGATGAGCCTCAGTTTGATCTTTCCACCAAAAGCATACGGCTTCGTAATGCTGAACGAACCCGCCGTTGCGTCTTCCAATGCCCAGGCATGCTCTACGTCGCTCTCGCTGGTCACGAGAATCCTGTAGGTAAATGGCCGGTTAACGGTAAAGGCGCCAAGAGTGCCGGTAATAGTAGAACTGCCATCGACCACGCGAAGCATGACGCCACTGAAGAGTGGTGCGCGCGGCACATAGTCGGCGGCGTAATGTTGTCTTACGTCTCCGGGCCGTTCCGATTCCAACCAAGGATGTCCGATCAGTATCCGGTGGATGTCAGCCAAGGCATCAGCGGCGGTGAAGTAGCTTACGAGTTGGAACGACCAACGGCCCTTAAGCGGGCTCACGACCGAAGCCTCGAATGTCGTATTGCCGCGTACTCTGGCAATGAATTGCGTCACGCCGTCGACGCTTCCCACCACGAAGAAGCTCCCCCAATTCGCGCCGCCTTCGGCAAAATGGGTGCTTGGATCGGCTAGGAACTGGCCTGACCGCTCCTTATCGGCAATCAGTCGTACACCGACTGGACCATACAGGCTGACGAAAGGAACATCGACAGTGCCCTGGAAAGTCACCGGCCTGCCTGGAGTGATCGGGAAATGCAGCGGTCCCTTCATCAAAATCGGCGTATAGGGCAGCGAACTGCGACTGGCCGGAAGAGTGTAGGTTCCCTTCCAGGTTCCGCTTGACGTCCTGCCAGCGACCACATCATCGGGAACGAGCGACGATGAGTTGTAAGCTGTCCTGGTCTTGGACTGCCCGAGGAGAAAATGCCTGGCTCTGTCGACGCTGGCCTGCAAGCGTAGGTCGACAGGAAAAGATGGCGGCTCACTGGGCGTTACGGGATCGGCTGGAATGCGCAACCCTCACGATTTCAGGTATGCTGATCGTTGGTTGCTGTATCATGGCAAAATCGCTGTTCCTATCGGAAACGGCGACTATCGGCACGGCCCCGATGCATACGTAGACTTCTTGCCCTCGCGGCCACACGGTAGCGGGTCCGATAGGACTCCGAGCTTGGCGTCTTGCCAAAAGCGTTTGGGCACCAGCCGAAGATCTACGAGGGAGACATCCGCGGATTGGCGGCGCGCTACTCCCCAGGGTGGAGGGAGGAAAGAATAGTGAAAAGAAGAAAACTATTTGCGGCTAGTATGGCCGTCACTTCTTTGACTGTATCAGGCACCAGTCACGCGCAGCCCGCCTTTGCCGACGTCGCAGGCGAATGGGAGGGCAACACGACTAGCGACGTTAAGTTGGCCCTCTTCATTTCCCCCGATGGTCGTTATGCCTTGAAGTTCTTAACAGGGCCGGGCGCCGGCAGCATGCCCAGAGGACACGCCACTCGGCACGATGATGTTGTCATTCTGAAGTATGGTGACACCGAGGTCAGTCTGACCAAATCCACGGAGGGAAAGCTGTCTGGTCCCTTCTCAACCCCACGGGTTAGGGGCGCCGTCACATTCACCCGAAAATAGATCCGTGGCAGTTTCGGCTATTAGGCAAATGTCAGGCGCCCGTGTTGTTGACGCATCTGTTTCAACTAGTTCGCTGTTCTATTTCTTGAATAAGCAGTTCAAGCATTGCCACGGACAGGCATAAAACCATTATATGCCAGACACTTAGCGGCCGGAACAAGCGTCGGGCGCCCGTTTCATCCATTCCGGTTCCGTTATGGCTGGAGTGGAAAGTGTCCGGTCCTTAGAAGTCTTTCCGCTGTCTTTCCCAACGACAGCTACGGGTCCGGCAAACTTCCCAACACCCGCCGGATTTACCATTAGCAATGGCCGCCCTCATCCGTCCCACCCTTAAGGATGTGGGTTGGCCATTGCTGCTTGGGGCTTCCTTTCAAGTCGCGTGCGTCTGTCGCCACACAGAGGGGGCTGTTCCCGCCCACGAACGGAAGGCACGACTGAATGCGCTGGCGTCGGTGTAGCTCAGTGTCGCGGCGATTTCGGTAAAGGGCAGATCGGTTTCCACCAGCAACTGGCGGGCGATCTGGAAACGCACCTCGCCCAGGATCCTGGCGAAGCTTGTGCCCTGCTCGGCCAGTCGGCGATTGAGCGTGCGCTTGTGCAGCCCCAGCATGGCCGCCACGCCATCGATGGAAACGTCCTCCTGGGTAAACTGCGAATAGAGCGCGCGCCGCACTCGGACTGTCAGTTCGAGATCCTGCTGCCGGAGCATGTCCGCGACGGCCTGCTCGACGTTTCTCCTCAAGGCGGGGCTGGCGCCGATTACGCCGCGATCGAGCCAAGCGGCAGAGAACAAGAGTGCCGAACGGTTCGCACCGAACCGCAACGGGGCTTTGAAGAACCGGCGGTAAGGCCGGGCATCCACGGGCGCGCGATGAGTGACCTGCACTTCAGCTGGCGCCCACCGAGGGCCGCAGAGCGCGCGCATGGCTGCGCACGCGGAGGCCAACGTGAAGTCTGTGGCGTGGAAAGAACCTTCGATTGCATCGTCGTAGAGCGAGAAAGAGAGCGCGACCACCCGGTCGCGGACAGAAATCGCAGGCACCATCGCGCGACCGTTGAGGTGCAGGCTGAGCACGAGACTGCGCAAGGCCGCTCCAACGGACGGCGCGTGCATCAGGCGCATGCCGACCAGACCATACTGCGCAAGGACGACTCCGCGACCGGCCAGCAATCCGAAATGAGGCCGCTCCGTAAGTGCCGCGCAGGCCACCAGCAGACTTATGGCCTTGCTCACCGGAACGACGTTCTCGGGGCGCGATAACGCGCCGGACGGCAAGCCTGCAGCTCGCAGCGCTTTCTCCGGCTTCACGCCGAGTGTCGTCAGCAACGACGGGACGTGCTGCAACGGAGCCGCTCGCAACATGCCGTCGCCAACCCGCGCCATACCCGTGAGGTTGTGCTCCATCACCCCATTCCTAGACCAACAGCTTCTTGGCGGAAACGCCCGGACCGATCACACCCTGTGATTGTCGCGAACTGCACACTTTGTCGCGAATTGTCATGCGTGCATTCAGCTCGGCGCCTAGCTTGCAATCAATTGCACGGCCGAGGGAATTAATGGCAGACAGTCGCCGCAAGTCGCGTTCGTCGAGTTCGGCACGGGGACGCTGCCTTTGTTTCCTTGCGCTCGTCATCGGAATGCTTTGCGGAGCGCTTCCGGCCGCTAGCCAAACAAAGCCCCAATCTCCGACAACAACTGCCGACGACGATCCGTGGCGCTTCAACGCGTCGCTTTACGGCTGGATGATCAGCGTCAGCGGTAACGTGACGGCTCGCGGCCAGACAGTCGACACCAATGCAAGCTTCATCGATCTCTTGCAGCAGAGTTAGTCGGTGAGTGGCTTCATGGGTTATTTCGAGGCCGACAAGGGTCGGTCCGGTGTGTACCTGGATCTCGTCTACACCAATCTGGGCTTCGACTCTTCGGCCCTCAACTATCGCAATCCCGCCGCGGGCCTGCGGATCACAACCACCGCCAACACGGCCATGATATACCAACTCTTCGTGGCCGAAGTCGGTGGCGTCTACGAGATCGCTCGCTGGCAGTTCTCGGAAGACTCCTCGACCGCGATCGATTTGGTTGGAGCGTTCCGCTACTGGAACAACTCGTTCACCGTCGGCCTCGATGCGGCCGCGAACGTCGACTTCTCGCGTCTGCATCTCGAGCGCTCGTTCGGCCTCACGGTCGCGCGCGAGAATGCGATCCAATGGGTCGATCCGGTCGTGGGCGTGCGCCTTCGGCATCAGTTCACGCCCCGCCAGCAGATCACGCTGCGCGGCGATGTCGGCGGGTTTGGGCTCGGCAGCCAGTTCTCGTGGCAGGCCGTCGGCGTCTACAGCTACAGCTGGACCCTCGACGGTGGCCAGCACCTGGCGGCTCTGCTCGGCTTTCGTGCGTTAAGCGTCAACTATTCCTCGGGTTCGGGCCCGGACGCCGTGGGCATCAACGAAACCCTCTACGGCCCGGTGATCGGCGTCAGTTACCGCTTCTAGCCTCGACCGATGACCAGCCCCATCGCGTAACCGAGTCGATCCGACAAAAGGAGTCTTCGCCATGTCCATCAAGCGTCGTTCTGCCCTGACCACCGGCCTCGCCGGCGTCCTGTCCGCAGCAACCTGGTCAGCGTCGCGCGCCGACACCGGGTTCCTGGTCGGTATCGTTGATGGGCTCGAGGACTTCTGGCTCGCAACCGACGCCTACGTCTACGGCTATCCGCTGGTCACGATGGAGATGACGCGGCGGATCATGACCAACGTTGCCGAGCCGGTGGGCAATCGCGGGCCGATGGGCCAGTTCGTCAAGGCGCGGCACTATCCCGACGCCGCCTTCCGGGACGTAACGGCGCCCAATGCCGACACGCTCTACACAATCGCGTGGATCGACCTTGGGAAAGAGCCCTGGGTGCTGAGCATCCCCGACATGAAGGGCCGTTACTTCCTGTTTCCGATGCTCGATGGCTGGACCAACGTGTTCCAGGTCCCGGGCACCCGTACCACCGGCACTGGCGCCCAGACCTATGCCATCACCGGCCCGGGCTGGACCGGCACGCTTCCGGCAGGCGTGAAGGAATACAAGTCCCCGACCAATCTCGTGTGGATCCTCGGCCGCATCTACTGCACCGGCACGCCGCAGGACTATGCAGCGGTGCACGCACTGCAAGACCAGTGCAAGCTCGCTCCGCTGTCCAGCTGGAACAAGGATTACACGCCGCCCGCCGGCGTTGTGGACGCGAACATCGACATGAAGACGGCGGTTCGCGAGCAGGTGAACCGGATGG
>CALROF020000012.1:0-56212 GCA_943369775.1 Reyranella massiliensis 521 | reverse complement strand
CTGTTCGTGCAGCGCTACGTCACGCGCGCCATCAAGGCCGATGCGGCGCTGGCGCTCGACGGCGACAGCGTCATGGCCGAGGTCAAGGTCGCGGCCAGCCTTGCCGACGGGCTTGAAAGCTGGGAGCTCGCCTTCGCTCTCAAAGTCCGCGAACTCGTTGGTGCCGAATTCAAGGTCGAGACGCCGACGCCCGAGATCGAAGCCCTCGCACGATACGCCGCCTGGGCATTGCACAATCCCGAGGGCAAGAAGCGGCATCGCGATGGTCCGCTGTTCAAGGTGCCGCACAAGGTCGATCCCGACCATCTGGTGCCGATCGAGACCGAGATCGTCGACGGCGTCACGCGCATGAAGCTGCCGCGACCGCTGCTGCGTCATCGCGAAGGTTTTGCGCTGACCGACGAGGGTTTCGACCTGGTCCGTGCACTCGATCACACCAACTACTGCATCTGGTGCCACAACCAGGGCAAGGACAGCTGCTCGCGCGGTCTCAAGGACCGCAAGACCGGTGCCTTCCAGAAATCGCCGTTCGGCGTGACGCTGGCCGGCTGCCCGCTCGAGGAAAAGATCTCGGAGATGAACCTGCTGAAGAGCGAGGGCTTCTCCGTCGGTGCGCTGGCCATGGCGGTGGTCGACAATCCGCTGGTCGCGGCGACAGGGCACCGCATCTGCAACGACTGCATGAAGGCCTGCATCTATCAGAAGCAGGAGCCGGTCGACATCCCGCAGATCGAGACCCGCACCTTGAAGGATGTGCTCGCCCTGCCGTGGGGCTTCGAGATCTATTCGCTGCTGACGCGCTGGAACCCGCTCAACCTTCGTCGCCCGATTCCGCGTCCCTCGACCGGTCGCACCGTGCTGGTGGTTGGTCTCGGCCCGGCGGGCTTCAACCTTTCGCATCACCTGATGAACGACGGCCACACCGTGGTCGCGATCGACGGGCTGAAGATCGAGCCGCTGCCGCCCGGCCAGTCGGGCGTGCTGGCCGATGGTGCGCGCGTGCCGTTCGATGCCGTGCAGGATGTCGCCAGCCTGCGCGAGGACCTCGGTGCCCGCGCGATGGCGGGCTTCGGAGGCGTCGCCGAGTACGGCATCACCGTGCGCTGGGACAAGAACTACCTGAAGATGGTGCGGCTGCTGCTGGAGCGGCGCGGCCAGTTCTCCATGTTTGGCGGCGTGCGCTTCGGCGGCACGGTGACGGTCGAGAGTGCGCTGGCCATGGGCTTCGACCATGTGGCGCTCTGCGCCGGAGCCGGCAAGCCCACGGTGCTCGACCTGCCCAATGGTCTCGCACGTGGCGTGCGCGCGGCATCGGACTTCCTGATGGCGCTGCAGCTCACGGGTGCCGCCAAGAAGGAGTCCATCGCCAACCTGCAGATCCGTTTGCCGGTAGTGGTGATCGGCGGTGGCCTGACCGCCATCGACACGGCAACCGAATCGCTCGCCTATTATCCGCTGCAGGTTGAGAAGTTCCTGGCGCGCCACGAAGCGCTGGTCGCCGAGCGCGGCGAAGCGGCGGTGCAAGGCAACTGGACACCGGAAGAGCAAGAGATCGCCGACGAATTCATCGCTCACGCCAAGGCGATCCGCGCCGAACGCGAGGCGGCAGCACGTGAAGGCCGCGAGCCTGCGATCGCCAAGCTGGTGAACGGCTGGGGCGGCGTGGCGTTGGTCTATCGCCGCCGCCTGATCGACTCGCCGTCCTATACGCTGAACCACGAAGAGGTGTTGAAGGCGCTCGAGGAAGACATCCGCTTCGTCGAAGGCCTCTCCCCCGTGGCAGTCGAGGTCGATGCTGTCGGCCAGGCCAAGGCGTTGAAGGTTGCAGGCGAGCAGAACGGCGCCAAGGTCGAGGCGACCCTGCCGGCGCGCACCATCCTGGTGGCGGCCGGCACGCAGCCCAACACCGTGCTGGCCCGCGAGGATGCGACGCACGCCTTCATCGACGGCAAGTACTTCCGCGCCCTCGACGAGGAGGGAAATCCCGCCACGCCCGAGCGCGTTGCCAAGCCTGCCGAAGTGCGGGTGCTGATGTACCGCCATGCCGACAACCGCTTCATGTCGTTCTTCGGCGACCTGCATCCGTCTTTCGCCGGCAACGTCGTGAAGGCGATGGGTGGCGCCAAGCAGGGCTATCCAGTGCTAACGCGCGCCATAACGGCGCTGCCGGCACCCAAGCGCACGCCGAGCGAGATTCTGGGTGAGGCCAATCGGGAGTGGCGTGCCCGCGTCGTGCGCGTCGAGCGGTTGACGCCCACTATTGTCGAGGTCGTCGTCGAAGCGCCGGCAGCCGCGCGCAATTTCGAACCCGGCCAGTTCTATCGCCTGCAAAACTACGAGGCGCGGTCGCTGCAGAGCGAAGGCACGCTCCTCACCATGGAAGGCCTGGCGTTGACCGGGGCCTGGGTCGACAAGGACAAGGGCCTGCTGTCGCTGATCGCGCTGGAGATGGGTGGTTCATCCGATCTCTGCGCCATGTTGAAGCCCGGTGAACCCGTGATCGTCATGGGCCCGACCGGTGCGCCGACCGAGATCGAGCCGGGCGAAACGGTCGTACTGGTAGGCGGTGGCCTCGGTAACGCGGTGCTGTTCTCGATCGGCCAGGCCTTCCGCAAGGCCGGCAGCAAAGTGCTCTACTTCGCAGGCTACAAGCGGGTGATCGATCGCTACAAGGTCGAAGAGATCGAGGCGGCGGCCGATGTCGTCATCTGGTGTTGCGACGAGGAGCCGGGCTTCACGCCGGGCCGGCCACAGGACAAGGCGCTGGTCGCCAACATCGTCGAAGCGATGCGCCGCTATGCATCAGGCGAACTCGGTGACCAGCCGATCCCCTACAATGCGGCGGATCGCATCGTGGCCATCGGCTCCGACGGCATGATGAACGCGGTGCGGCTGGCACGGCACAACGCGTTGAAGCCCTACCTCAAGGCCGATCATCGCGCGCTGGGTTCGATCAACTCCCCCATGCAATGCATGATGAAGGAGATCTGTGCCCAGTGTCTGCAGCTCCACAAGGACCCGGTGACCGGCAAGGAGAGCGTCGTCTTCTCCTGCTTCAACCAGGACCAGGAGTTGGACCGTGTCGACTTCGCCGGCCTTCGCCAGCGCCTGCGCCAGAACTCCGTGCAGGAAAAGATCGGCGCGCTCTGGATCGACCGGTCCCTCAGGAAGATCGGCGCACGCTAGGGCGTGCGCACAAACCTGAACAGCACCTTGTCCTGGCTGTAGTAGCGGAGCTGGTCGACGACCTTCGGGAAATACTCGCTGCCCACCGTCACCGGCATGAAGGCATCGAGGTCGAGCGGGCGGACGCCGACGGTGAAACCAGCCTCCGAAAAAGCCTTGGCAACGCTGTCGAGCGAGTGATCGTAGATAGGAATCGACGAGGTCTCGCTGATCAGCTTGCGCCAGCGCGACCACACGGCGCTGTCTTTGTGACAACCCATGGCAGCGATGTAGGCGCCACCAGGGCGAAGGGCGGCCTTCATGTCGGCGGCATGCGCGGCGAGATCGGGCAGGAGGTAAAGCACCTCGTGGCTGAAGGCGAAGTTGAAGATGCTGCCGAGCGCGGCCGCACTGTGGCCGACCTTGTATTCGATCGGCCGTTGCCCCTTCAGCAGTTCGGCGCGCGCCACCGATTCGCGGGCGATGTCGATGCCGGTGGCGGCACGGAAAGGATGTCGATCGTAAAGCATCCGCAGGAAGCCGCCTTGATTGCAGCCATAGTCGAGGATCGTCGTGTCGCGGAGACTGCCGTGAATGGCGACATCGATCATGCGCCGCCAGATCGGCGCATGGGCCGCGCCCATCGCCTCTTCGTCGGCGGGATTGCGGTTCCAGGTCTGGATCGTGCCGTAAGCCGGGGAGGGTCGTTGCATCGCTTCCTCCTGATGAGGAAGCCAGTCTATCACGCCCGCGCGCGCCAGGGGTGAACGAGCAACGGTCCGGCGATCAGGCTGCCGAAAGCGATCATGCCGATGGCGATTGCCGTAAACACGCCGTGCAGACCCCAGTCCAGGTTTTCGATCATGAACCAGCCACCGACCGTGGCGATGCAGAGGCGGGCGATGCCAGCGAAGAACGGCGCGGTCATGCGCCCTGCGCCCTGGCTTGCGAAGGAGAGCGTCATGCCGATCCCGAACAGGCAATAGAACGGTGCCACATGCGTAATGTAGGCGACGGTGGCCGCGATCACCTGCGGGTCGTTGGTGAAGAGCCGCGCCCAACCTTCGGGCACGATCGCCACGATCCAGCCGAAGAGGCCGATGCCGAGACCGGCAACGAGGCTGCCGGTCCAGGCGGCCCGCACGGCACGCCGCCAGTCATTGGCGCCGGCGGCGACGCCCACCAGGGTGGTGAGGCCCGAGCCAATGCCGAAAGCCAGCGGCACCAGCATGAACTCCAGGCGCACCCCGATGCCGTAGCCTGCCAGGGCGGTAACGCCGAACCGGCCGACCAGGCCCGTCACGAGCATGGCGGTGAGATTGGCGGTGAAGGCGGAGAAGGACGCGATCAGGCCGACGCGCAGGATGTCCCAGAAGAGACGACCTTGTAGGGAGAGGCCGCCGAGCGCGGGCACGAAGCCCAGCTTGCCGCCCCACAGGGCGCGCGCTTGCAGCAGCGCGGAGACGGCGGACGTCACCAGCGAGGAGAGCGCCGGTCCCGCCATGCCGAGGCCCGGCCAGTCACCGATGCCCAGCGCCAGCACGTAAGAAAGCGGCACCTGCGCGATGGAGGAGAAGAGCATGTAGCGGCCGGGCGTTGCGGCGTCGCCGCCGCCGCGCAGCAGCGCCGACAAGAAGAAGTTTGCCCAGATGAACAGCGAGCCGGAGAAGAGGACGTGCGAGTAAGTGAGGGCATGATCGAGCGACCGGCCTTCACCGCCCAGCAGGCGATAAAGCGTGGGCGCCACGGTCCAGGCGAGCAGGGTGAAGAGGAGGGCGAGCACTGTCCCCAGCGCCAACGCGTGCAGCACCAGCGAGCGCGCATCGTCGCGTCGGCCGGCGCCCATTGCGCGCGCCATGGCGGCCGCCACACCGCCGCCCATGCCGCCTGCCGCCATCATCGTCATCATCATCATGAGCGGGAAGACGAGGGCGAAGCCCGCCAGCGCGTCCGTACCCAGCCGGCCGAAAATGAAGGTCTCGGCGATCGCGACAAAAGTCTGCGCGATCATCACGGCCGTGGTCGGCGCCGAGAGTTTCCAAAGACTGGAGCCGATCGGTGCGGTCAGAAGAGGATGGGACAGGGGAGGCTCCAGATTGCGTGCATATGCACCATATCAGCCCGCGCCCTCCTGTCACCTGACAAACCCTGCGGGCCTCATTAGCTTTTGGCCATGACAGACAAAGAACGCCCGCTCGCCAAGCCCTCCGTCCAGGCCGAGAACGACCGCGTGATCGTTACGGAATGGCGCTTTCCACCCGGCAGCCACACCGGCTGGCACCGGCACAATCACGATTATGTCGTGGTCCCGATAACGACCGGCGAACTGCATATCTTCGACGGCAAGGCCACCGTGCCGGCGCCGCTGCGGGCCGGGGTTTCCTATTCCCGCCAGACCGGGGTCGAGCACGACGTCATCAATCCCAACGATTTCGAGTTCGTTTTCGTGGAAATCGAGATCAAGGCCTGACCGACCCGCGCGGCTGCCCCGCGCCTGGTCGCATTGACTTGGGGGCTCCCCGGGCTCATATGAGGTCCGCCCAGCGGTCCGGCACGATCTACGAGCCCTTAGAGACCGCCCCCAGAGTCCAGCGGAAAATGGACTAAGTTACGGAAACTAAATGAGTTTTGAGAGTTTGGGGCTGAGTGCCCCGGTGCTGCAGGCAGTGTCTGAAAAGGGCTATACCCAGCCCACCCCAATCCAGGAAAAGGCCATTCCCATCGTCTTGATGGGGCGTGACATCCTCGGATGCGCCCAGACGGGCACAGGCAAGACTGCCTCTTTCGTCCTCCCGATGATTGATATCCTCGCCGAGGGTCGCGCCAAAGCGCGCATGCCGCGATCGCTCATCCTGGAGCCGACGCGTGAACTGGCCGCCCAGGTGGCCGAAAACTTCGAAATCTACGGCAAGAACCACAAGCTCAACATGGCGCTGCTGATTGGCGGCGTGAGCTTCGAGGACCAGGAACGGGCCCTCGAGCGTGGTGTCGACGTGCTGATCGCCACGCCGGGCCGTCTGCTCGATCATTTCGAGCGCGGCAAGGTTCTGCTGAACGACGTCAAGGTGCTGGTGATCGACGAAGCCGATCGCATGCTCGACATGGGTTTCATTCCCGACGTCGAGCGCATCGTGGGTCTGCTCTCGCCGATGCGTCAGACCCTGTTCTTCTCGGCGACCATGCCGCCGGAGATCAAGCGCCTGGCCGACCGCTTCCTGAGCAATCCGAAGGAAGTGACCGTCTCGGCGCCGGCGTCGACCGGCAAGAACATCGTGCAGGGCCTCGTGGTCGTGCCCGAAGAAGACAAGCGCGAGGCTCTGCGTCGGTTGATCAAGGACCAGGACATCAAGAACGCCATCGTCTTCTGCAACCGCAAGCGCGACGTGGCGATCCTTCAAGGTTCGCTCAAGAAGCACGGCTTCAATGCCGGCGCTCTGCATGGCGACATGAGCCAGCCCGCGCGCATGGAGACGCTCGAGAAGTTCAAGCAGGGCGAGATCCAGATCCTGGTCGCGTCCGACGTTGCGGCTCGCGGTCTCGACATCGTCGCCATGAGCCATGTGTTCAACTTCGACGTGCCGTTCTCGCCGGAGGACTACGTTCACCGTATCGGCCGTACCGGCCGCGCCGGAAACAGCGGCCATTCCTTCACGCTGGCGTCGCCGGCAGAAGGCAGCCTGGTCGAGGCCATCGAGAAGCTGATTGGCGCCGAGATTCCGCGCGTCGAAGTGCCGGGCATGGAAGCCGTTGCGTTCGATCCGTCCGAGGGCCGTGGCCGTCGTGGCCGCGGACGTGGACGGGCTCCCGGCGGTGGCCGTGGTGGTCGCAGCGGAGAGCGTGCCCCGCGCGCGCCCCGCGCCGAACGCGAACCGAAGCCCGTCGAGGCCGAAGTGCAGGCAGAGCGTGCGCCACGTCCGGAGCGTACACCGCGTCCGGAGCGCGCCGAGCGCCCCCATCGCGAACCTCGCCAGGAGCCGCGGCAGGAGGCTCGTCAGGAGCCCCGGCATCATGAAGCTCGTGAGCCCCGCGAACCTCGCAGCGAGGGCCGTGCCCATCGCGAGCGTCGGCCGGAGCGTCGCGATCGTCCGCACCGCAACGACCGCCATGATCGCGACGAGGCCGTGCCGATGGGGCTCGGCGATCACGTCCCGGCTTTCCTCGCCCGCCCGTCGCGCTAAAGTGTGCGCCGCGGGAGCGGAGGCACATGCAGACTATTTTCGTCATGGTGAAGTGCGAACTCGGCAAGGCCTATGAGGTCGCCGACGATGCAGTGAACATCGAACAGGTATCGGAGGTCTATTCGACCTCCGGTCAGTACGATCTCCTGATGAAGTGCTATCTCGACGAGAAGACCGATATCGGTCACTTCGTCACCAGCCACATCCAGACGCTGCGTGGCGTGAAGGACACCTTCACGCTGATCACCTTCAAGGCCTTTTCCTGACTACGGCCGCTCCGCGACGGCATCTCCCGAGGGGCGAGGATTTCCTGCTCCTCCCGCCGTCGATCCAGCCCTACGCCTACCGCATGGTCGACAGCCTGTTCGCCCATCGCGTGATCCGCCGCGGTGACAATCTGCGCGAGCTTCCGCGCGGCGAGGAGATCGCGCCGGTTTATCAGGCCGACGGCAGCGACCACGATCTCGGCTCCTTCATGGATCGCAACAGGATCGTAGGTGTCCTGGTGATCCGCGACGGCAAGATCGTTCTGGAACGCTACGGGCTTGGTCTCGGCGAGCACGATCGCTGGTCGACCATGTCTACCGTGAAGTCGATGACGGCCATGCTGGTGGGCGCCGCAATCCACGATGGCGCCATTGGTTCGATCGACGACCCACTCACGCGCTATCTGCCGGCGCTCGCCGGCTCTGCCTACGAGGGCGTGACCCTGCGGCATGTCATGACGATGTCGTCGGGCGTGCGCTGGACAGAGGTCTATCCCGATCGAAACTCCGACGTGAACCGCTACAGCAAGTCTCTGGCCGACAAGGTGCCGGGTGGCGTGCTGAAGCTGATGGCGTCGCTGCCGCGCGCCAATCCACCGGGCAGTACCTTTCTCTACAATTCCGGCGATACCTATCTGCTGGGGGCAGCTCTCACCAAGGCTGTCGGCAAGCCGCTGGCCGATTACATGTCCGAGAAGGTCTGGCAGCCGGCCGGTATGGAATGCGATGCCTTCTACACGGTGGAAAGCGATGGCGGTCAGGAGATCGGTGGCAGCCGTGCCGGCATGGTCCTGCGCGACTTCGGCCGCTTCGGGCAGTTCGTCCTGGATGATGGCGTGATCGCGGGCAAGCGTGTGCTGGCCGAGGGCTGGGTCGATGCCGCTGCGACGCCGGCCTTCGCGGTGCCGACGCCGCCGGTCCTCGACATCACCCACTATGGCTATAGCTGGTGGCTTGGCGACGGCGTGATGGCAGCGCTCGGCCATGCCGGCCAGCGCATCGACATTTTCCGCAAGGAGCGACTGGTCGTCGTTACTCTCGCTGCGTTCCCACAGCCTCCCTATGTGCCGGCGACTGATCATGATCGTCGCAACGAGGTGGTCACCTTCACGAACGCCGTCAGGCGCATCGGGGCCGGAACCTGATCGGCAGCGGCGGCCAGGCAGTTCTCGCCCTCTGGGTCGATATCGATCCGGCGGACGATGCCTTTTTCGAGAACTGGCACAGCAGCGAGCACGTGCAGGAGCGGGTGGGTTGTCCCGGCTGGCTGCGCGGCAGCCGCTTCAAGGCCGTGACCAAGTCAGGCCGCTACCTCCTGTTCTACGATGCCGAGACGGCGAGCGCCTTCGAGAGCGACGTTTACTACGCACGTCTGCGGTCACCGACCGAGATGAGCCGCGCGATCTTCCCGAAGTTCCGCGATACCTGGCGCACCGTCTGCACGGTCGAGCGCCGGTTAGGTGATGGGATTGCTGCTGCCGTGCTGACCTTGCGCCTCGGCGCCAACGATCCCGTGCCGTTCGAGGCGCTGGCTGCCCTCGAGCCTGCGCGGCTCGACTTGCTGCAGGGCCACGAAACCGTCGGCCAGGCGCATACGACGGAGAAGGATCTGCGACCTGCACCCGATCGGCAGATCGAGCGTGCGATCGTTGCCTTCTTCTGGTCGGTTGAAGACGCAGAAAAGGCGCGTGCTGCACACGCGCCTTCCGCTGAAGTCTTCGCTCTTCGCCACACCGTGTCGAAGAGCGATCTTGGCCAGTGATCGAGGCTAGTTGATCAGCCCGTAGAACTTGCCGGCATTGGTGCAGGTGATCATCTTGACATGCTCCTCCGGCACCTCGGCAAACTGCTCCTTGATGTACTTCTCCGAGTGCGGCCACACGCCGTCGCCGTGCGGGTAGTCGGAGCCCCACATCAGGCTCTCCGCGCCCATGTCGTCGATCAACTTGGCGCCGATGCGGTCGAACTGGAAAGTCGCCTTGCACTGGCGGCGCCAGTAGTCGCTGGGCTTCATCTTCAGCCCGAGGTCGGTGAAGCGGTCCTCCCATTCGAAGTCCATGCGGTCGAGCGCATAGGGGATCCAGCCGCAGCCGCTTTCGCCGAAGGCGATGCGGACATTGGGGTAACGCTCCAGCACGTTGGCCGCGATGATGGCGGCGAGGATGTTCACCAGATTCATCTGGAAGCCGGAGACGACGGTAAAGAACACCGAACGGCCGACTCGGCCGGGGTGCTTGCTGATCGTATCGGGCGGCACGGCGGGGAAGGTGTGGAAGTGCAGCGGGAGCTGCACGTCGTTGACCGCCTTCCACAGCGGCTCCCACATTGGATGCCACATCGGCTCCATGTCCCAGGAGCAGGACAATTCAAGCCCGCGCAGTCCCATCTTGGCGGCGCGATGGACCTCCTTCACGGCGGCGTCGATATCGCCATAGGGCAGGCAGGCGAGGCCGATATGCCGGTCGGGATAATGGCTGCAGAAGTCCTTCAGCCAGTCGTTATAGATGCGCAGCATTTCGTTCGACGCATCCTTGTCGTTCAGGCGGCTCGACGCACCGAGGATGCCGTAGATCACTTCGGCGTCGACGCCGTCGCGATCGAGATCCTTGATGCGCAGGTGCGGATCGGAAACGCGGCGAATGCCCTTGGCGCCGTCGGCATAGAGGCCCGTCTCGGCCATGATGTCGACGCGGTGATGCTTGCCGGGAACATACTTCGCGCCCGCCGGGCCAACGCCGTTCTTGAAGCCGAAGGTCGCGCCGTTCTTGGCCGTCCACTTCGGACCTTCGTCGGTTTCCACGACGTACGGCATGCGATCCTTCAGGTCGCGCGGCGCCATCGACGTGAACAAGTCCGGCGGCATCCAGGGCAGGTCGAGGTGGCAATCGGCCGATATGCGCTTGTACTGCATGGCGTTGGCTCCCTTTTGGCTTCCTTGGGCTTTGCTAACCGAATTATGCGCCCCCTGATCGGCCGGGCAATGATTGATCGTTTCGCGTATCGGCAGTTATCGGATAGCGGGATTGCCGATTCGATAGAGGACATGCGGGCGGAGCGCGTTGCCCTCCGGCACTGTCGAGTCGTCGAAATCGTCTGCCGGCGACCGCGTCATGCCGAGCTTTTCCATCAACCGGCGTGACGGCGCGTTGATGGTCGAGGTGTAGGCTATCACCTCGTTGGCGCTCATAGCCGACCAAGCGTGAACAAGGCAGGCCGACGCTGCTTCGATGGCATAGCCGCGCCGCCAGTTGGCGCGGCCGAGGATCCAGCCGATTTCCATGTCCGCCGCGCCCGGCACTTCGGGGCCGGGTCTGGAGAGGCCGAGGCCGCCGATCAGGCAACCATCGTCGCGCCGCTCGACGGCGACGAAGCCGAACCCATGTCGGTCGAGGTGTTCGGCGCAGCGGTCGATCAGCTCATCCGACTGGGCGCGCGACAGAACCGATGGGAAGTAGTAGCGCCGGACCTCGGCATCGGCATTGATCGCCGCGAAGGCCGCCCGGTCGCGGTCTTCCCAGGGGCGAAGCAGCAGTCGCGAAGTTTCCAGGCGCATCCAGGTACAGCAGGCTTGTTGAAAATCGCGGAACAGTCTAGCCCTGAAGGGGCAAGGAGTGCTGGATGACTGCGGAAACGGCCGCCCGTCTCGAAGGGGATTTCGATTACATCGTCGTCGGCGCCGGCTCGGCCGGCTGCGTGATGGCGAACCGGCTTTCGGCCAATTCGAAGTCGCGCGTCCTGCTGTTGGAAGCCGGCGGCAAGGACAACTGGATCTGGTTCCACATTCCGGTGGGCTATCTCTATGCGATGGGCAATCCGCGGGCCGACTGGTTGTTCCAGACGGAGAAGGAGCCGGGGCTCAACGGTCGAGCGCTCAACTATCCGCGCGGCAAGGTGATCGGCGGCTGCTCGGCGATCAACGGCATGATCTCCATGCGCGGCCAGGCGCAGGACTACGATCACTGGCGGCAGCTCGGTCTCACCGGCTGGGGGTGGGACGATGTCGCGCCAGTCTTCAAGCGGCTCGATGGGCACTTCCTCGGCGACACCGAGCATCATGGCGGCGGCGGCGAATGGCGTGTCGAGCAGATGCGCGTGAAGTGGGACGTGCTGGATGCCGTCACCAGGGCCGCGACGGAAATGGGCGTGCCGGCGACGCAGGACTTCAACACCGGCGACAACGAAGGCGTCGGCTACTTCCACGTCAACCAGAAGCGCGGGCTGCGCATGTCGGTCGCGACCGCCTTCCTGAAGCCCGTGCTCAACCGCCCCAACCTGCGGCTGGAAACGGGCGTGCTGGTCGAGAAGATTGTGTTCGAGGGCAAACGCGCCGTCGGCGTGCAGTTCCGGCAGAACGGAAAGCTCGTCGAAGCGCGCGCCAAGGGGGAGATCGTGCTCTCGGCAGGCGCCATCGGCTCGCCGCAGATCCTGCAGCTCTCGGGCGTTGGTGCGCCCGACTGGCTGACGTCGCTGGGCATCGCAACGCTGCACGACAAGCCCGGCGTCGGCCGCAACCTGCAGGACCATTTGCAGCAGCGCGCCATCTTCAAGGTCACGGGCGTCAAGACGCTGAACGGGACCTATCACTCGCTGATCGGCCGCGCCCTCATGGGCATGGAATATGCATTGTTCCGCTCGGGCCCGCTCACGATGGCACCCTCCCAACTCGGCATCTTCACGAGATCCTCGTCCGACCACGAACGCGCCAACATCGAATTTCACGTGCAGCCGCTTTCGCTCGACAAGTTCGGTGAGCCGCTCCATCGCTTTCCGGCCATCACCGTCAGCGCCTGCAATCTGCGGCCGACATCGCGAGGCACGGTCCGCCTGCGCTCGGGCGATCCCTCGGCCAAACCGCTCATCGCCCCCAACTATCTGTCGACGCCGGAGGATCGGCGCGTGGCGGCCGATGCGATCCGCGTCACCCGCCGGCTGATGAAGCAACCGGCGATGCAGGTCTACCGGCCGGAAGAATATCTGCCAGGGCCGAGCGTCGGCGACGACGAAGTCTCGTTGGCCAAGGCCGCTGGCGACATCGGCACCACCATCTTCCATCCTGTCGGGACGGCGAAGATGGGACTGCCCTCCGATCCGATGACGGTGGTGGACGAAAGGCTGCAGGTCATCGGTCTCGACAAGCTGCGGGTGGTCGATGCATCGGTAATGCCGACGATCACCTCAGGTAACACCAACACGCCAACGATCATGATCGCCGACAAGGCTGCGCAAATGATGATTGAGGAAGGACGTTAGATTATGCGTAAACGGATACTCGGACTGTTCGCGGCATTGGCGCTTTCGGCGCCGGTAGCGGCGATTGCCCAGCAGCCCAAGACCGTGCGGGCGGTCATGCATTCGGACCTGAAGATCCTCGATCCGATCTGGACGACGGCCTTCATCGTGCGCAACCACGGCTACATGGTCTACGACACGCTGTTTGCGCTGGACAGCAACCTCAAGATCCAGCCACAGATGGTCGACACGTGGAAGATGAGCGACGACAAGCTCACCTGGACCTTCACCCTGCGCGACGGGCTCGAATTCCATGATGGCCAGCCGGTCACGTCCGACGACGTGATCGCTTCGCTCAAGCGCTGGGCGGCCCGCGATTCGCTGGGTCAGATCCTGTGGGCCAAGGTCGCTGAAGCCAAGGCTGTCGACCCCAAGACCTTCCAACTCGTGCTGAAGGCGCCGACCGGCATCGTGCTGCAGGCGCTGGCCAAGCCTTCGGGCAACCCGTTCATCATGCCGAAGCGGGTCGCGGAGACCGACCCCAGCAAGCAGATCGACGACTATATCGGCTCGGGTCCGTTCATCTTCAAGAAGGACGAATGGAAGCCCGGCGACAAGACCGTCTACGTCAAGAATCCCAAGTACAAGCCGCGCGCCGAGCCGGCGTCGGGACTGGCCGGCGGCAAGGTCGCCAAGGTCGATCGCGTCGAGTGGGTGGCGATGCCCGACCAGCAGACGGCAGTCAATGCGCTGCAAGCCGGCGAGATCGACGTCATCGAGCAGCCGCAGCACGATCTCTATCCGATCCTGAAGAAGGACAAGAACATTTCGCTGGTCACCACCAACAAGTGGGGCAACCAGTACATCTATCGCTTCAACCAGCTCCATAAGCCGTTCGACAATGCCAAGAACCGGCAGGCGATGCTCTATGCGCTGAACCAGAAGGACTTCCTCGAGGGCGTGATCGGCGATCCTGACTACTACAATCTCTGCAAGGCGATGTTCGTCTGCGGCGGACCCTATGAGACGACCGCGGGCTTCGGGGACAAGTACGGCAGCGATTTCGCCAAGGCCAAGGAGCTCCTGAAGGAGGGTGGCTATGACGGCACGCCGGTCGTGCTGCTGCACTCGACCGACCTCTATGTGCTGACCAACATGGCGCCGATCGCCAAGGCGCTGATGGAGAAAGCCGGCCTCAAGGTCGACATGCAGTCGATGGACTGGCAGACCCTGGTCGCCCGTCGCGCCAAGAAGGATGCGCCGGACAAGGGCGGCTGGAACATCCTGATCACCTCGACCAGCAGCGTCGACTCGCTCGACCCCGTGAACTCGAGCTTCATCAGTGCGAGCTGCGACAAGGCTTGGTTTGGCTGGCCCTGCGACGAGGAGATTACACGCCTGCGTCAGGCCTTCGCCGACGAGACCGACGAAACCAAGCGCAAGGAACTCGTCGAGAAGATCCAGCTCCGTGCCGCCGAAGTGCCGACGCACGCCGTGCTCGGCCAGTACACCGGTGCGCTGGCGACCCGCAAGAACATCAGCGGCAACGTCACGTCGCCCGTGCCGGTGTTCTGGAACGTCGAGAAGAAGTAGCCGGCCGTTTCCTGCGGTAGCGCTTGCCAATACCCGCCTCCATGGCAGACGATGCACGTTGTCTGCAAATAGGGAGGCGGGTAATGCGAAAGGGTGTCCTTGGCTTAGCAGTAGCGTGCGTACTCGGCGTAGCATCAGGCGTTGTCGGGAGTGCTCAGGCGCAAACGACCCTAAGAGTGGTCAACCACTCCGATCTCAAGATCCTCGATCCGATCTGGACGACGGCCTACATCGTCCGCAACCACGGCTACATGATTTACGACACGCTGTTCGCGCTGGACGGCAATCTCGAGGTCAAGCCGCAGATGGTCGATACGTGGAAGGTGAGCGACGACAAGCTCACCTGGACCTTCGCCTTGCGCGACGGTCTCGAATTCCACGATGGCACGCCGGTCACGTCGGCTGACGTCATCCCCTCGCTCAAGCGTTGGGCGGTGCGCGATCCGCTAGGGCAGATGCTCTGGACCAAGGTGGTCGATGTCAAAGCCATCGATCCCAAGACCTTCCAGATCGTGCTGAAGGCACCGACCGGCATCATGCTGCAGGCGCTGGGCAAGCCCTCGGGCAACCCTTTCATCATGCCGAAGAAGGTCGCCGAGACAGACCCCGGCAAGCAGATCGACGAGTACACCGGCTCTGGTCCTTTCATCTTCAAGAAGGAGGAATGGAAGCCCGGCGACAAGACAGTCTACATCAAGAATCCCAAGTACAAGCCACGCGCGGAGCCGGCGTCGGGGCTGGCCGGCGGCAAGATCGCCAAGGTCGATCGTGTCGAATGGGTCGCCATGCCGGACCAGCAGACCGTGGTGAACGCCCTGCTCAAGGGCGAGATCGACATGATCGAAAGCCCACAGCACGACCTGTTCAAGGTCATGGAGGCCGATCCCAGCATCAAGCTGGAGAACCTGAACAAGTGGGGCAACCAGTACATCTTCCGCTTCAACCAGCTCTTCAAGCCGTTCGATAACGCGAAGATCCGCCAAGCCGTCATCACCGCCTTCAACCAGAAGGACTTTCTCGACGGCGTGATCGGCGATCCCAAGTACTACAAAGTCTGCAAGGCGATGTTCATGTGCGACACGCCCTACGCCACCACCAAGGGCATGGAGGCGATGTATGACAGCAACTTCGTGAAGGCGAGGGAGCTGTTGAAGGAAGGCGGCTATGACGGCACTCCGGTGGTTCTGATGCACTCCACCGACCTTTACGTGCTGACGAACCTGGCGCCGGTCGCCAAGTCGCTGATGGAACGGGCCGGCATCAAGGTCGACATGCAGTCGATGGATTGGCAGACCCTGGTCAGCCGCCGCGCCCGTAAGGACCCGCCGGACAAGGGAGGCTGGAACGCCTTCCTGACTTCGTCGGCCGCCGTCGACATCGTTGATCCACTGGCCAACACCTACATCAACGCCGTAGGCGAGAATGCCTGGTTTGGCTGGCCGAAGGACGATGAGTTGCTGCGGCTACGTGCTGCCTTCGCCGATGAGACCGATCCAGCCAAGCAGAAGGAACTGGCCACCGCCATGCAGGTGCGCGTGTCGGAGAACCCGACGCACGGTTATGTCGGCCAGTGGTATGCGCCGGTGGCGTTGCGCAAGAACGTGACCGGCAATCTGATCTCGCCGGTCACGATCTTCTGGAACATCGAGAAGAAGTAACGAGGCCTATCGCGCCTTGAAGTTGAACTCCGCGCCCGACCGGATACCGGTCGGCCAGCGGGCGGTCACGGTCTTGAGCTTGGTGTAGAAGCGCACGCCTTCCATGCCATAGATGCCGTGATCGCCGAACACCGAGGCCTTCCAGCCGCCGAAGCTGTGATAGGCCACGGGCACCGGGATCGGCACGTTGATGCCAACCATGCCGATCTTCACGTTGCTGGCAAAGGCACGGGCGGCATCGCCGTCGCGGGTGAAGATCGCCGTGCCGTTGCCATAGGCATGGTCGTTCACCAGCTTCACGGCATCGTCGAACGTCTTGGAGCGCACGACCGAGAGCACGGGGCCAAAGATCTCGTCCTTGTAGATCGTCATGTCGGGCGTCACCTGGTCGAACAGGCAGCCCCCCATGAAGTTGCCGTTCTCATAGCCCTGCAGCTTGAGCCCACGGCCATCGACCACCAGCTTGGCGCCTTCCTTCACGCCCTGGTCGACATAGCCCATCACCTTGTCGCGATGCTGGCGCGTCACCAGCGGACCCATCTCCGACTGTGGATCGAGGCCCGGTCCGACCTTCAATCCCTGGACTCGGGGCGCCAGCTTTTCGATCAGCCGGTCGCCGACATCGCCCACCGCGACGGCGACCGAGATCGCCATGCAACGCTCGCCGGCCGCGCCGTAGGCGGCTCCCATCAGGGCATCTGCCGTCTGGTCGAGGTCGGCGTCGGGCATCACCACCATGTGGTTCTTGGCGCCACAGAGCGCCTGCACGCGCTTATTCTGCTGCGTACCGGTGTGATAGACGTATTCGCCGATCGCAGTCGAGCCGACGAAGGAGATCGCGGGCACGTCGGGGTGCTTCAGCAGCGCATCGACCGCGACCTTGTCCCCGTTCAGCACCTGGAAGATGCCGGCCGGTGCGCCCGCCTCGGCATAGAGTTCGGCCAGCAGCATGGGCGCGCTGGGGTCCTTCTCCGAGGGCTTCAGGATGAAGGCATTGCCGGTGGCCACGGCCATGGCGCCCATCCAGCAGGGGATCATGATCGGGAAATTGAACGGCGTGATGCCGGCGACCACGCCGAGCGGCTGGCGGATCGACCAGGTGTCCATGTCCGACGCGACCTGCTCGGAGAAATCGCCGCGCAAGTGATGGGCGATGCCGCAGGCGAACTCGACGACTTCGAGGCCACGTCCGACTTCGCCCTTGGCATCGTCGAAGGTCTTGCCGTGTTCGAGCGACAAGTGTCGCGCCAGATCGTCGAGGCGCTTTTCGATCAATCCCTTGAGGTTGAACATGACCCGTTGACGGCGCATCGGCGGGGTCGCCGCCCAGGCGAGCTGCGCCTTCTTGGCGATCTGTACGGCGGCATCGATCTCCTCGACCGAGGCGAAGGCAACCTTGGCGGTTACCTCGCCGGTCGCGGGGTTCGTGATATCGCCGGTGCGTCCGCTCTTGCCCGCCACCAGCTTGTTGTCGACATAGTGCCCAATGCTCGCGACCATCGTTTCCTCCGCCAATCGACGGGTTTTAGCATGGAACCGCTACGGCCGAGGACGAGCTATCCTAAGGATAGACCCTAGGGATGGACCGACTCGTGGGCGACGCAGGCCTCCCGCTCGGTCTGGATCGTCGCGTGCTCGATCTTGAACCGGTCATGCAGGATTGCCGCGACACGGCGTCGAACGGTTTCCGCCTCGGCGCCCTCGGCCAGGACGACATGGGCCGAGAGGCTGACATCGTCGCTGCTCATCGACCAGACGTGGAGATCGTGGACGCTGGCAACATCCGGTGCGCCGGCCATGGCCGCCCGTATGTCTCCCAGCTTGAGGTGAGCGGGAACGCCTTCGAGCAATATCTGCGTCGTGTCTTTGAGCAGTGACCAGGTCCGTGGCAGCACCCAAAGGCCGATGGCGATGGCGACGATGGCGTCCACCCAGGCCCAGCCGGTCGCCATGATGATGAGGGCCGCGGCGACGACACCGGCCGAGCCCAGCATGTCCGCCCAGACTTCGAGATACGCACCTTTGACGTTGAGACTCTGGTCCTTGCCAGCGGACAGGAGGCGCATGGCGATGAGATTGACGACCAGCCCCGCCACGGCGATCACCAGCATGCCGCCCGATTCGACCGGCTGTGCAACCATCAGGCGGCTGATGCCTTCCCAGAGCACGAAGGCAGCGACGGCGAACAGCAGAAGGGCATTGAAGGCGGCGGCCAGAATCTCGAAGCGGCGGTACCCGAAGGTTCGGCGTTCGTCCGCCGGGCGTTGGCCGATCTTCACGGCGGCAAGGGCAATCGCCAGCGCCGCGGCATCGGTGAACATGTGCGCGGCATCGGAGAGCAGGGCGAGGCTGTTAAACAGGTAGGCGCCGATCAACTCGACGATCAGGAAGGTGGCCGTCAGGGCGAGCGCGATGCCCAGCATCTTGCTGTTGGCACCAGCGGCATGGTTGTGGGAGTGACCGCCACCGCCGTGGCTGTGACCTGCATGATCGTGGCCTGCGGACATGGACTTTCCTCGTGGCGCGACGCGGCAGTGTGAGGGCTCGCCGAAGGATTCGCAATCGCGCGCAGGACGCAAGGCGATTGGGTCGTCGTTAGGCGCGGCCTCGCTCGATGGCAGCACGCAGGGCTTCGAGGCTTACGTGCAGTTCGCTCACGATCTTTTCGAGATCGGCAGCAGACGATTCGACCGCACGCGCGGTGTGGTTCGCTTTAGCTTCGACATCCTTGGCCGCGCCTCGAATGAAGAGCGGCAGATCGGGAGCTCGTGCCAACGTAGAGACTTGCTGAATCTGCTGCAGCAGATCGCGATGGAAGTCGAGCCGTGTCGGTGCCTCAACGATCTGTTGACTGGTCTTATCCAACCTGTCGATCAATTCTTGCAACTCCAACAGCATCAGACCCTCGCGACAGTGCCACGAGATCATGTCCACCTTTCTGGCTTCAGTATTATGACGCATGCAGCCGCGCGAGTATTTTCGGCGACACTGAAGCAACGCATGCAGCGCATACCGAGTATTGGCCGAAACGGAGACTTCTCGCTCGCTTACCCGATGGACGCAGGCAAGCTAGGGCGAGTAGCCGTGTGCGGGGAATACGCCGTGGAGTACGACGACGAGTATAGGCGCTTTGCCGAGGACGCCTACGAACGTGAACTCAACCACATGGAGCGTGCCGAACGTCCTCTCACGAAAGAGGAGGCGGCGTTTCTTTATGCCGTGCATGGCGCGCTCCTGCTCGGCAACTATGGATTGGCGGAGCGCATGCTCTCGACCTATCGCGGCAAGCGTCCGAGGCACTGGGTTTCCGACTGGCTGGCGCGGCCTGCACCCGAGAACCTGACCGTCGCCGGGCTCCGTGTTGCGCTCGCCGACATCAAACGCAGGCTTTAGCCGGAATCCCGAGGACGCTGTCGGCAGGACAAGTTCCGACCTGCAGTTTACTCGCCCAGCGAGGACGAGTACGGTCTGCCTCATCAGGGGAGTAACCGCTATGAAAGTCTTCGCCAGCGCCATTTCGGCGGCTTTTTTCGTTGTCGCCTCGTCCGCTGGGGCCCAGCAGCTCGCTCCCAGTCCGACGCTCGACGCCATCAAGGCGCGCGGCCATATCGAATGCGGCGTGCATCTCGGCCTGCCGGGCTTCTCCTTCGCCAACGACAAGGGCGAGTGGACCGGCCTCGATGTCGACTACTGCAAGTCGCTGGCGGCCGCTGTCCTGGGAGATGCGACCAAGGTCAAGTTCACGCCGACCTCCGTGCAACAGCGCTGGGCCGTGTTGCAGTCGGGGCAGGTCGATCTCCTGTCGCGCAACACGACGATCACCTTTTCCCGGAATGCTACACTCGGTGTGAACTTCCAAGGCATCAATTTCTACGAAGGCCAGACCTTCGTGGTGCGGACCAAGGCCAAGGTCGCCGCGGTGAAGGATCTCGCCGATGCCACGATCTGCGTTGCCGCCGGTTCGACCGAGGAGAAGATGGCGGCCGACTGGTTCCGCGAGCGTAACCTCAAGGTCACGGTCATCAACTTCCAGAAGAACGACGATGCCATCTCGGCCTACGATCAGGGCCGTTGCGATGCCTATACGGCAGGCATCGGCGCACTCGCCGGCCAGCGCATCAAGTTCAAGAACCCCGAAGAGCATCAGATCCTGTCGGAGATCATCTCCAACGATCCGCAGGGACCGGTAACGCGTTGGGGCGACGAGCGCTGGCAGCTCATCGTGCGCTGGGTCTTGAACGGCACGATTGCCGCCGAAGCCTTGGGCGTGACCTCCAAGAACGTCGACGAGATGAAGGCCAAGTCGGCCAACTCTGAAGTCCGCCGCCTGCTGGGCGTCGAAGGCAAGTTCGGCGAGATGATGGGCATCTCCAACGACTGGATGTTCAACGCCATCAAACAGGTCGGCAACTACGGCGAGAGCTACGAGCGCACGGTCGGCATGGGCTCACCGCTCAAGCTGCCGCGCGGCGCCAACCAGCTCTGGACCAAGGGTGGGCTTCTGTTCACACCGCCATTCCAGTGATCCGCTTCCTACGCGACCGCAAGGTACGCGATTACTTCTGGCAGGGCCTGGCGACGGTCGGGCTGCTGGCCGTCGCTTGGTTCTTCGTGCAGAACGCCTCGGAGAACATGCAGAAGGCCGGCATGGCGACCGGCTTTCAGTTCCTGTGGCGCGATTCCGGCATCGAAGTCCCGTTCAATCTGACGGGCTACAAACCGTCCGACACGATCCTGGCGCTGCTGTGGACCGGCATCGTCAACACGATCCTGGTGTCGGTCGTGTCGATCGCCGTCGCGACGGTGATCGGCTTCAGCGTCGGCCTGCTGCGCCTGTCGCGCAACTGGCTGCTGTCGAGCTTGGCCGGCTTTTACATCGAGTTCGTGCGCAACATCCCGCTGCTGTTCTTCGTGCTGTTCTGGTACTTCGGCGTTCTCGCCGCCCTGCCGGCACCGCGCGAGAGCCTGGACCTCCTCGACGTCGTGTTCCTGAACCGTCGCGGTCTTTCCATTCCAACCCCCAACGATCTTGCAAGCTTCAGGATCGCGATCGTCGTAACGCTTGTTCTGATCGCGGTTCAGTTCGGATTGTCGCGCTGGGCGCGCGTCCGGCAGGCTCGTACGGGACGGGATTTCCCGCTGTGGGCGGTGGGCTTCGTGTTGTGTGCGGCATTGCCGTTGGCGGCGTTCGTGGCGGCCGGCTTCACCACGTCCTGGGACGTGCCGACCTTGCGCGGCTTCAATTATCGTGGCGGCTTCGTGTTGGTGCCGGAGTTCGTCGCGCTGTTCGCCGCGCTCTCGACTTACACGGCCGGCTTCATTGCCGAGGTCGTGCGCGGCGGTATCCAGTCGGTGCGTCAGGGGCAGCTCGATGCGGGGCGGGCGCTTGGCCTCAGCCCCGGGCGCGTCGTGCGGCTGGTGGTGATCCCGCAGGCCATGCCGGTGATCATCCCGCCGATCACCAGCCAGTATCTCAACCTGATCAAGAATTCCTCGTTTGGCGCAGCCATTGCCTATCCGGACATCGTGTCGGTGTTCATGGGTTCGGCCCTTGTCGCCACAGGGCAGGCGGTCGAGATCATCGCCATTACGCTCGCGATCTACCTCGCGCTCAGCCTTTTCGTGTCGCTGTTCATGAATTGGTACAACGCACGCCACAAGCTGGTGACGCGATGAGGCTCAACGACCTCCCGCGCATCCTCCCGCCCTGGGCTGAGACGCTGCGTCAGCGCCTGTTCGCCACGCCCCTCGACGCGCTGGCGACGCTGGTTTGTCTTTACATCATCTGGCGCATTTCCGTGCCGCTGGTCGAATGGCTGCTGATCGACGCGACCTGGAATGGCACGACCCGCGAGGATTGCCGCAGCTCCGGCGCCTGCTGGGTCTTCATCCGCGCCCGCTTCGGCCAGTTCATGTACGGCCAGTATCCTCTCGCTGAACGCTGGCGGGTCGATCTGCTGGGTTTGCTGATAGTCGCCGCGGCGATGGTGCTCTCCTGGCGTGGCCTGCCGCGGCGCAAAGAGGCGTCGATCCTCGCCCTGATCGTGCTGCCGCCGCTGGGCATCTGGTTGCTCTACGGTGGCTGGGGGCTGAAGCTGGTGGAGACGCGCGAATGGGGCGGGCTGATGCTGACCCTGTTCCTGGCGATCTATGCCGGCCTGATCGCCGTGCCACTCGGGATCCTGTTGGCGCTGGGACGTCGTTCGCGCCTGCCGCTGATCCGGTTCGCGTCGGTGGTCTTCATCGAATTCTGGCGCGGCGTGCCGATCATCACGGTGATCTTCCTGGCCTCGCTGCTGCTGCCGCTGATCATGCCGACCGGCTTCAACGTCGACCGATTGGCGCGTGCCGTCATCGGCCTCGCCTTCGTGATCGCGGCCTATATGGCTGAAGCGGTGCGCGGTGGCCTGCAGGCGCTGCCCGATGGGCAGGCCGAGGCGTCGCAGGCGCTTGGTCTCGGCTACTGGCGGACCATGCGGCTGATCGTGCTGCCGCAGGCTCTGCGTATTTCCCTGCCGGCGATGACCAACGAATTCATCGCTCTGTTCAAGAACACGACGCTGGTGCTGATCGTTTCGATCTTCGACCTGCTGGGTATTGCTCAGGCGGCGCTCGCCGATCCGGCTTGGGTCGGCATGAACATGGAAGCCTATGTTTTCGCTGGTGCGATCTACTGGTTCTCCTGCTTCGGCCTCTCGCAATGGAGCAGGCTCAAGGAGAAGCGCCTGCAGACCGCCTACGGCCGTTAGGCGCTTCTATCCAGAGGTCAGAAACTGGCCTTGTCGATCAGGAAGGCCTTGAAAGTGATGATGTCGCTGGGCTTGCCTGTCCTGGTGCAATGATCGGCAAATTCCTTGGGGGTGATCGCGACCATCTTGATGGTGTGGCGCCTGGCGCGCCATTCCGACATCCGCGCGGCTTCGCGCAAATGCCAGTCCGAATAGCTCGACGCAGGATAGTGTTTAACCGTGCGCTGAAACACTTCATGATCGCTCGCCGTGACCTTGGCGAAATACTGTATGGCCATGCCGGCGGGTCTCCCTAGGATTGCGGCCCGCGCGTTTGTACCCGTCAAAGAGACGATTTTCTATGCCCCTGCCGCTATGCGTCGCGTAATCGTTCTGACGATTTTTGCTGCCGTCCTGAGTCTTTGTTTCGCCGCGATAGGGGCGGCAGAGGCCCAGACCGTCCAGGACATCGAGCGGGCCTGGCGCGGCTGGATGGACCGGCAACAGCGCTCGACGGGCGGTTTGGTCGTGCTCCATGGCGGCAAGCCAGTGCATTCGGCTCAAATGGGTCGGCTGGCGGCCGGGGCGCCGGTGCCGCTGGCGAGCCTCTCCAAGGCCGTGACCGGTGCTTGCATTGCATCCTTGATTGATCGCGGTCGCCTCGGTTTCGACACGCGCGTCGCCGAGGCGCTGCCCAAGACCCTGGCCCGCATCGGTCCGCCCGCCGATCCGCGTCTGCTGCAGGTGACGATTGGTGAGCTGCTCGCTCATCGTGCGGGCTTCGACGGCAAGAACGATGCGACTTCTGGAGACTTCGCCAACTACCTTCGAACGCATACCGCGCGGGAAACCGCATTCGATGCCCAACTGAAATGGGTGATCGCCCAGCAACTGCCTCTCCAGCCTGGCACGAAATACGCCTATTCGAATGCATCCTATCTGATGCTGGGCGCGATCATCGAGGAAGCAACAGGCCAGTCCTACGAAACCTTTTGCCGGCAGACCGTGCTGATCCCGTTGGGCGCGCGCGACGCGGAACTCGATCCGGCGTGGCGCATTCTCGCGAGCTACGGTGGCTGGCGCATGCCGTTGGCCGATTACGGTCGCTTCTACCAGGCTTTCGCCGTCGACAATCCCGCCATCGGTCCCGTGGCGCGGCGCTGGATGATGCAGCCGCCGTCCGCAGATGGCGAACGCGCCGCCACGCATTATGGACTCGGTACCTTCGTCCGTCCGACCCGGCAAGGCGGCGGTAACTTCTGGCACTGGGGACGCTGGACCTACACAATGAACCAGAGCTTCGACGGGCCGTTGCGCATTTCCTATTCGACCTTCGCGGTTCGGATCGGCGCCCTCGACGTCAACATGGTCGTCTACCTTGAGCCCGGCCTCCAAGCCGGACCGGCGCATGGCGAACTTGATCGCCTTCTGGTCGACGCCGCGCGCGCGGTTACGCGCTGGCCGTAATCCGCTAGGCCGCGAAGCGGCGCAGGACCTCGCCGGGGCGTGCCTTGGGATCGGCGCAGAAGCCCTTTTCGTCGGCGGCCCTGGTACCGTTGATCCAGGTGCCGTGCAGGCCTACCGCCGAGGCCGTGAGGCGCGCGGCGCCAGCCGGCAGGTCGTGGGCGCGACGCTTCGGCCCGCGTGCCACTGTCGTGGGATCGAACAGCATCAGGTCGGCGGCATAGCCTTCGCGCAGCAGGCCACGGCCTTCGATGCCAAACAGCTTGGCGGGTTGGCCGGTGAGGCGATGCACCGCCTGCGGCAGGTCAAGTACGCCGAGATCGCGGCTCCAATGACCCATCAGATGCAGGCCGAATCCAGCATCGCAGAAGAAGGTGAGATGCGCGCCGGCATCACTCAGCGAGATATGCGTATTGGGATCGGCCAGGATCTTGCCGACGGCCGCGTCGTCGTTGTGCAGGAGCTGCGCCACGAACATCGTGTCGAGCTTTTCCGACAGAGCGAAGTCGAGGATGAAGTCGAGCGGCTCCTTGCCCGCCTGCTTTGCCAGCACATCGAGGGTCGCGCCTTCGAGGGCGCGGTTTTCCGCCTTCGCCGTCTCGACAACGAAGAGCTTGTTCCATTCGCTGTTGAACAGCAGCCGGCCGCGCTTTGCCTCCAGTTCGGCGCGCACCGAAGCACGCCAGGCCGGGTCGCGGTAGATCTTCTCGAGTTCGGCAGGATCGTGGGCAGCCATGGCCGGCTTCCATGCCTGCATACTCTCGAACAGGTAGGGGCTCTTGAAAGTGAAATCCATGCTGAGCGGGCAGCAAGAGGTCTGCGCCACCAGTTCGCGCCCACGCGCGCGCGCCTCGTTCACCTGGCGCAGCCAATCGAATGAGGCGGTCGGATTGGTGTTGGAGTGGAAGAGGGCGGCGATCACGACCGGCCGCTTGGCCTCTGCCGCGATTTCTTCGAGATAGGGGATCGAGGTCTTGCTGCCCTTGGTCAGCATGTAGACGCCTTTGCCGCCTTCACTCATGGCGCGGACCAGGGTACGCAGCTCGCGATCGTCAGCGAGGCGCGAGGGCATGGGCGTCCCGCCCTCGCCATTGTGGGCTTCCGCCGTGCTTGAGGCGAAGCCGACCGCGCCGGCCTTCATGGCGCCGCGCACCAGATCGGCCATCTGGGCAATTTCGGCCTCGGTGGCTGCGCGCTCGGTCGCGTCGGCACCCATCACGAAGGTGCGAATGGCCGAGTGGCCGGCAAAGCAGGCGACATTGGGACCGACGCCGTTTTTCTCCAGCATGTCGAGATACTGTGGGAAGCTCTCGAACTCCCAGCGGATGCCGGCGCGTAAGGCATCGAGCGACATGCCTTCGACATGGGTCAGGTGGCGCATCGTGAGGTCGCGGTCCTGCGGCTTACAGGGCGCGATGGTGAAGCCGCAATTGCCGAGGACGGTCGTCGTGACACCGAGCGCAGGGGAGGGATCGACGAATGGGTCCCAGGTGATCTGCGCATCGTAATGCGTATGACCGTCGATGATGCCGGGCGCGAGGGCGAGCCCGTCAGCGTTCACCGTTTCTTTGGCAGTGCCGAGTTTGGGTCCGATGGCGGTGATCTTGCCGTTGGTGACGCCGACGTCACCATGGACCGGCTTGGCGCCGGAGCCGTCGAAAATCTCAGCGTCCCTGATGACAAGGTCGAACATCTTGGTTTCCTCCACCGGGAACCCTAGTCTGCCGGCAATAAAATGGAACCGGAGGATTGCATGTCTGGCATGAAGCGTCGTGGCTTTGTCACGGGCGTAGCGGGGCTCGGTCTGGCTGGCGGGCTCGCGCCGGCAATTGTCCGAGCGCAGGATTTTCCCACGAAACAGGTCCGGGTCGTGGTGCCCTATCCGGCCGGCGGCGGCACGGACCTGGTGGCGCGCTTGATCGTGCCGCGACTTGCCGACCGCTGGAAGCAGACCGTCATCATCGACAACAAGGGTGGAGCGAGCGGCATTCTGGGCAGCGAGATCGTCGCGAAGGCAGCACCCGATGGTTACACGCTTCTGGTGATGACCAGTGCGCACACGATCAATCCCTACACGACGAAGGTCCTGCCCTACGACACGGAGCGCGACTTCACACCAGTTACGCCCCTGATCGAAGGCGCTATTGCCTTGGTCGGCTCGCCCAAGGCGGGCTTCGATACGATGGAGAAATTCCTGACGGCGGCGCGCGCCAATCCGGGCAAGTATCAGTTCGGCAGCACCGAGAACACGACCCGGTTGATCGGTGAACTCTTCCGGCTTCGAAGCGGGCTCAAGATCGAGAATGTCGCCTACAAGGGCGCAGCGCCGATGATGCAGGAGCTTGCCGGTGGCCATATCCCGATCGGCTTCACCAGCCCGCTCACGGTGATGTCGCATCACCGGGCTGGCACGCTGCGTATGTTGGCGGTCAGCACCGGCAAGCGGCTGGCCGCATTGCCCGACATCCCGACCATGGCAGAAGCGGGCGTGCCAGGCGTCGAGCAGGGGGCGTGGTTCTCATTGTTCGGCCCCGGCAATATGTCACCTGCATTGACGCAGCGGATGCGCGACGACGTGGTTGCCGTGCTGGCTGAACCGGAGACGCTCACCAAGATCCGCGATCTCGCCAGCGAACCGGGCGGAGAGGCACCTGAAGCCTTTGCCAAGCGCATCAAGAGGGAGCTGGTGACCTGGGGCGAGATCGCCAAGCAGGCGGGCATTGAGCCGGAGTGATCTTCAGCCGACGATGGTCTTCTCCTCGACGATGTAGCTCTTGATGCGGCCAATGAACTTCGCGCCGTCGGCATGCAGCGCCTCCATCTCGGGCGTATGCGATGCCGCTTCGAGAGCGGTCCGGTCGGCGAACCACAGCTCGGCGATGCCATCGATCTCGATTACTGTCTCGCCGATGTCGGCACGACGGCGGACGCCCTGGATGTGGTTCTGCACGTAGCGCAGCAGACCGGGCACGGCGCGCGCCAGCGGGGCGTGCACGTCGACCCAATGAGCGATGAACTGTTCGTGAGTCCAGTCGTCGCGGCGTGTCAGCAGGCCGATCGTCTTGATCATAGATGGCGGTCCTCCCGTCGCATTATACTAGCCCCATGATTCGGGCCCTTGCGATTGCAGTTTTTCTGCTGTTGAACGGCCCTGCTTGGGCGCAAACCGTGAGTTTCCCGAGTGTCACCATCGGTGCCAGCCAGGCCGGACCGGAGGTGACGGGCTGGATTTCCAAGCCGCCGGGTGATGGGCCGTTTCCCGCGATCATCCTCGCGCATAGCTGCGCCGGCACTGGCCGACATACTGACGTCTGGGCGAAGCTGCTGGCGAGCTGGGGCTATCTCGTGCTGGCGCCGGATTCCTTCAACCCGCGCGGCACCAAGGCGGTCTGCACAACGCCCGACGTGGTGACGCCGAACATGCGCGTCGCCGATATCGCGGGCGCCCTCGACTATCTCGCGACGCGACCCGACGTGGTGCGGGGCAAGGTCGGCATCATCGGCCACAGCCATGGCGGCTCGACGGTGATCCGGTCCGCACAGTCGAGCTTTGCGCTCGACAAGCGCGGGCTCGTGGCAGGTGTTGCCTACTATCCCGGCTGCAATCCACAGTTCGATGGCGGCATCGACGTCCCGGTTCTGATATTGGCCGGCGACAAGGACGACTGGACACCTTCGGATCGCTGCCGAAAGCTGGTCGGCAGCCTAACGCGCGGTGATCTCGTCGAGGCAGTCTACTATCCCGATGCCTATCACAGCTTCGATGTGAAGGCCGCGGATCGCACCGTGCCGGGCGCCGCCGGCAAGCAGCACCGGCTGGTCTACGACACCGTGGCTGTGCCCGATGCCGAGGCGCGAACCAAGGCCTTCTTCGCGAAGTACCTGCGCTAGGCGTTGCCTGCCAGGCCCATCTGCCGGCAGAGCAGGACCAGGGTCTCGTAGATCACATGGGCGCAGAGATGAGCAGCCATGCCGTTCACATCCTGCGGCGGGCTCACGGTGTTCACGTCGATTGCCACGATGTTGAGGTCCGTCAGGCAACGCAGCAGGTCGATGCCTTCGCGTGCACTCAGGCCACCCCATGACGGCGTGCAGACGCCCGGCGCGGTCGAGGGATCGAACACATCCATGTCGAAGCAGAGATAGACCGGCCGCTTGCCGACCTTGTCGCGGAACTCCGCCATGCGCTGGGCGAAGCCGCCACGGATCAACTCGTCGATCGAGACGACCTTGTAGCCGAGGCTCATGGCGCGCGGCACGACGCCCTGCGCGTAGGTCGTGCTGCGGATGCCGACATGCCAGGAGAATTCAGGATCGACGAGACCTTCCTCAGCGACGTGCGTGAACTGGGTAGCGGAGTTGTACTTTTCCTCTGTGCCGTAAGGGTAGGAGTCGGTGTGCGAGTCGATATGGAGCGCCGCCATCTTGCGGTACTTCTTGCCGACCGCGCGTGCGACCGGGACGGTGACCGAACCGTCGCCGCCGATGGTGATCGGCACGGCGCCCGCTTCGACGATGCGATCGACCGCCTGTTCGGTGCGCGCGAAGGCATCAACGATCTTGCTGGGCGTGAGATTCACGTTGCCGCAATCGACCAGGCCCAGCGCAGTGACCGGGTCGAAGTCGGCATTGGTCGGATTGAAGCGACGCATCAGCGCCGATTGCTGGCGCACCGAGTCGGGGCCGCCACGCGCGCCGATCCGCATGTTGGTGCCGCAGTCGAACGGGATGCCGAGGATCGCCGCCTTGTTGTTGGGGCCGGGGCGTCCGTAGGGCGCGCCCATGAAGGTCATCGGTGAGGTGAAGAGGTCGGCGTCGGAGAGGCGGTCCAGGGTGCGATCCATTTCAGGGCTCCGCAGAAAGGAAGTCGTAGGCGACCAGGGTGTGGATCTTGGCGACGGCCAGCAGCTCGTCGACCAGAACGTATTCGTCGGACCCGCCCATGTTGAAAGGCGTAAGGCCCAGCACCACGGTCGGCACATCGAACATGCGATACCAGCGCGAATCCGAACCGCCGACGCGCATGTTGACGGCCGGTGTCTCGCCCAGCACTTCGGCGGCGACCTCGGCGGTGCGGCGCACGATCTCGTGGTCCGGCGGGGTGAAGGAGGGCTCGAAACGGCGGATCGCCTTCCAGCTCACGCCCTCCAGCGGCGCCAGCCATTCGTCGAGCTGGCGCACCAGGACGTCCGTCGTGATGCCGACCGGTAGCCGGATATCGGCGCGGGCGATGGCATGGGTCGGCACCAGGTTAGGCGACGTGCCGCCTTCGATGGTGCCGATGTTCACCGTGACATGCTGCAAGGTGTGGGCCTCGCCTGCCCCGGACAGTGGTTCGGAAATCGCCTTGGCCTTGGCGATGGCGCTCGTAACGACGGGCGGCGACTGGAAGGGAACCTCTTCGAGATCCTTCAGCCGGTCCAATGCGGTCCGCAACCGGTCGACGGCGTTGACGCCCTTGTGCACATGCGCGCCATGGGCCGGCGAGCCAGTGGCTTCGATCTCGACCCACATCAGGCCCTTTTCACCGAAGCGCACGACCCTGGGCGATCCGACGTCGCCGCAGATATTGGCGTCGCCGGCGGCATGTGGGATGTGCTTCAGCATCCAGCCGGAGCCCAGCGAACCCATATTCTCTTCGTCGCCGGCCAGGGTGAGCACGATCTCGCCCGACCAGGCATCGCGATTCTCGGCGAGCAGCAGGGCGGCGAGGAGGGAGCAGGCGATGCCGCCCTTCATGTCGCAGACGCCGCGTCCGTAGAGCTTGCCGTCCTTGAGAACGCCGCCCAGCGGCGGCACTGTCCAGAGCAGGTTCTCGAGGAGCGGGAACGTGTCGAGATGGCCGTTGAAAATCAAGCGCCGGCCGGGCTTGCCGCTCTTGATACGGGCAACCAGGCTGACGACCCGCGGCTCGGGCTCGACCCTTTCGATCTCGATGCCGGGAATCTCGCGCAGCAGGGTTTCGGCGATGGCCGCAACATCGAATGTGTCGCTCGGCGGGTTGGGTGAGGCAACGCCCACGAGGCGTTGCGTGACGGCGATCAGCCGGTCGAGCGAACTCTCGACGCGGCGCGCCAGTTCAGTACGGACATCGTTCGACATCAGCGTGCCTGCAGCCTGCGTTCCCAAAACCGGATGCCCATGGCGAGCGGCCAGCAGATGAAGAAATAAACCACGGCGATGAAGGTGAAGGTCTCGAGCGGTCGGAAGTTCGTGGCCGAAAGCTCCATGCCGCGTCGCGTGATCTCGCTCACCGAGATGACGGCGCCCAGCGACGAGAACTTGATGAGCTGCACGAAGTTAGACGCCAGCGGCGGCAGGGTCATGCGAATTGCCTGCGGCAGCACGATGCGCCGGAACGACTGGATAGGCGTCAGGCCGAGCACTTGCGCGGCTTCGCGATGGCCCTTGGGCACGCCCTGGATTCCGGAGCGATAGACCTCGGAGATAAAGGCCGCCTGGTAGAGGGCGAGGCCGATGATCAGGGCAACCAGCGCCTCGATGCGGATGCCGAACACGATCGGCAGCACGTAGTAGACCCAGAGCAACTGCACCAGGATCGGTGTGTTGCGCACGATCTCGCCGATCGACACGCCGATCCAGCGCAGCACCCGGAAGCGCGACATGTCGAGGAGGGCGATGATCAGGCCACCGATCATCGCCAGCACCAGGGTGATGGCCGAGATGATCAGCGTCATCTCGAGGCCGCCCATCAGGAAGTCGAAGCTTCCCCAGACCGTGTCCCAGCGGAATTGATATTTGAACATGTCGTCCTCTTGTCAGGAGCGCGCCACAGGTGTGACGCGCTCCCAACGATGAGCGGCTTACGGCGCCACGATCGGGTCGAGCTTGTGCTTCTTGGCGTACTTCAGCAGTCGGCCGTCGAGCTTGATGGTGTCGACGAACAGGTTGACGTAGTTGAGCCAGATCTGGTCGCCCTGCGGCACGACATAGGCATAGGGCGTGATGGCGAGCTTCTCGTTGGGCAGGATGTAGGTCGCCCAGTCGAACTCGTCGGTCACTTTGATGGCCGTCGGGAAGTCGGTGATGATCACGTCGACCCGCTGCGCCACCAACTCGGCTTCACGCGTGTTGGGCGGGGCCACCGAAACCATGTCGGCGTTCTTCAGGTAGCCCTTCATGAAGGGTTCCATGTAGCTGCCCATCGATACCGCGGTCTTGACGCCCTTCTGGTCGATGTCTTCCCACTTCTTGATCTTGCCGTCCTTGCGCGTGACCGCGTAGAGATTGGTCAGCAGGTAGGGCTTTGAGAATTCGACCGCCTGTCCACGCTTCATCGTGGCGCCAACGCCGAACATGCCGATCTCGCACTTGCCGGCCTGCAGGTCGGCAATGAACGATCCGAAGCTCGACTCGACGATCTCGAGCTTGGCGTCGAGCTCCTTGGCGAATTCCTTCGCGAGGTCGGCATCGATGCCTTCGATCTCGCCGGTCTTGGAATTGCGGAACGAGATCGAATAGTAGAGTGGAAACTGGCAGACCCTGAGCTTCTTGCTCTTGGTCACCTCGTAGAGACGCGACTGCGTCTGTTGTGCCTCGGCTCCCGTGGCGCCGAACGTCGTGGCGAGCAGGCCGACGGCCCCTGCCAAAGCGAATGCTCCGAAGATCTTTGCAACACCCATGATCAGTCTCCCTTGTTAGCCTTCCCCGTTACTCGTCGTTACTCGTCCTCGAACTGCTGCAGAAAGCGCTTGGCGCGCTCGGTCTTGGGCGCATCGAAGAAGGCAGCGCCTGGTGCCTCTTCGACGATCTCGCCGCGATCCATGAATACCGTGCGGGTGCCGACATGGCGCGCGAAGCCCATCTCGTGCGTGACCACGAGCATGGTCATGCCTTCCTGTGCGAGCTGGCGCATGACCAGCAGCACTTCGCGGCGCAGTTCGGGATCCAGTGCACTGGTTGCCTCATCGAAGAGCAGAACCTTCGGCGACATGGCGAGTGCGCGGGCAATGGCGACGCGCTGCTGCTGGCCACCCGACAGCCGCGTCGGATAAGCATCGCGCTTGTCCGAGAGGTCGACCTTCTTCAAAAGGCTCTCGGCGATTGCAACTGCCTCGTCCTTGGGCATCTTCTTTGCGAGCATCGGCGCTTCGATCAGATTCTGGAGCACCGACATGTGTGGCCAGAGATTGAAGTGCTGGAACACCATGCCGATGTCGGAGCGCACAGCGCGTGCCGCACTTTTCACCTGACGATCGGGATCGGCCGTCGCGATCGGCACGCCCTGCATGACGATGCGCCCTTCGCTCGGTGCTTCGAGCAGTGCAAAGCAACGCAGCAACGTGGTTTTGCCGGAGCCTGAAGGACCCACGATGCAAACCACGTCGCGTTCCATCACCGGCAATGAGACGCGCGTCAGCACCTGGTTGGTACCGAACCGCTTGGTGACGCCGTCGGCGAGAAGGATGGGAGTACCGCTCATGTCACTCCATAAGCAATTGCTATGCCTGTGTCGATAAGACTGCCGGATCGGCCGAGGATTTGCTAGTTGCAAGGTAATAGATTGCCAAAATCGCAATAACGGTTGTTTATAGGAAGATGGACGTCAAGCTCCTCGAAGCCTTCCGGGCCGTCGTCGACCATCGTTCGGTCACGGCCGCGGCGACGGCCATGGGGGTAACCCAGCCCGCCGTCAGCACCCAGATCGCCCGGCTCGAAGAGGCGGTCGGGTTTCAGTTGTTCGAGCGCGTCGGCGGCCGGTTGAAGCCGACGCCCGAGGGCGTGCTGTTCTATGCCGAAGCAAGCCGTGTGCTGGGCGAGGTCGACCGCCTGCAGGCGGCGACGGTGCAGATCCGTGAGGGCCAGTCGGGCCGCCTGGTGATCGCCAGCCATCCTGCGGCGGCCATCTCGCTGCTGCCGCCGCTGGTCGCGGCATTCGTTGCCGAACGGCCGGGCGTCGCGGTGCGGATGATCTCGCGCCATTCCGATGTCGTGAGCCAACTCCTGCCGAGTGAAAGTTTCGACATCGGCATTGCTGAGCTGCCCATCGACGAGTCCCAGGTCGAGGTCCGGCGCTACGGCATGCGGTGCGTCGCGATCCTGCCGCCACGCCACGCGTTGACCTCGCGCCGGGTGCTGACGCCGCAACTGCTTGCGGAGTATCCGATGGTGATGCCCGCCCGTTCGCATCAGGTGCCGAACCGCATCCACGGCGTCTTCAGTGCCGCCGGCGTTCAGCTGAATGGCGTGGTCGAGGCCGAATTCTTCGCCACGCTGTGTGGCCTGGTCGCCGCTGGCACGGGCTGGTCGATCGTCGATCCCCTGTCTGCCCAGAATTTTGCCCATCTCGGTCTGGTGGCGCGGCCGTTCGAGCCGGCCATCACCTACGAAATCGGCGCCTTCTGGCGCCGCGACCGCGAGCCATCGGTATTGGCCACGGCCTTCCTCGACATGCTCGATAACAAATTGAACGGGTGAACTCCGCCATGCGTCTTGATGCTGATCTCGCCGGCCGCCTCGCGGTCGATGAACAACTGTGGCGGGACTTCAACGATATTTGCGATTGCGGAGGTCGGCTTTCGGGCACCGAGAGCGAGAAGCGCGCCTTCGCCCTGTTGCGCGAGCGTGTGCGAGCAGCGTCGCCCGCCAATTCCGGGCGCTCCATTCCCGTGCCCTATGCTGGCTGGCGCGCAAAGTCGGCCACCCTGAAGCTGGCCGACGGCAGTTTCGCCGCGTGCCACCCCCTGATCCGCACGATCGCGACAGGCAAGAGCGGCCTCACCGCCGAGGTGATCGATATCGGCCGCGGCACGCCGGAAGAATTCGAGGCGCATAAAGCGGAGATCGATGGACGCATCGTGCTGGTGCGCCACGAACTGATGTTCGCGGCCGGCACCATCCATCGTCGCCGCAAGTACGATATGGCGCGCGCGAACGGGGCGGTGGGTTTCCTGATCGCCGGCCCGCTGGCGGGCCATGTCGTGGCGGGATCGTCGGGACGCGACGCGGGTGAGGGCATTCCAGCGCTGGGTATCGCACCCGAAACGGTGGCCAAGCTCGCCCGCCGCGCAGCAGGCTTTCCAAAGGTCACGATCACGATCGAGACCGACGAGGGGCCGGCCGAGACGGAAACGCTGGTCTACGACTATCCCGGCCAGACCGACGAATGGGTCGTGCTGTCCGCCCATGTCGACGGCCACGATCTCGCCGAAAGCGCGATGGACAACGGCACCGGTCTCGCCTCGGTGCTGGCGGTCACGCGCGCGCTGGCCCCGCATGTGGCCTCCTTCCGCCGCAGCCTGCGCGTGATGTTCTTCAGCGTCGAGGAATGGGCGCTGACCGGCTCGGCGCAGTATGTCCAAGCATTGAGCGAGGCCGAGCGCGCCAAGATCGCGCTCAACGTCAATCTCGATTCAGTGGCGGGCAGCCCCCATCTCGCGGCGCTCACCAGCGGGTTCGGCGGCGTCGAGCGGTTCCTTCTCGAAGTCGCCGAAGCCAATGGCCAGAACCTGCGCACGGTGCGGCCCCTGATGACCAATTCCGACCACGCCAACTTTGCGGCCGGCGGTATTCCTGCGATTCGCCTCGTCGCAGGCTTCGACGATCCAGCTGCCCATCTACGGGTCGTGCTGACGCCCGCCGACACGCGTGACAAGGTGGCTCAAAGCGAGCTTAGACAGGCCACGTTGCTGACCGCGGCGCTGGTCGCTGCCGCCTGCAATGCCGATCCGTCGGAAGCCGCGACGTGGCGGGTCAGGCCTTAGCTTGCGCCTGGTTGGCTGCCCGATAGGCGGCGCGTTGCGCTTCGAACCGCGCAGGAAGCTCGTCGAGATCGACGTCTTCCAGGCGAGTCTGGAGACGCCAGAAGTGACCCGCGGGATCGTAGATCTGAATGACGCGGTCGCCCCAATGGGCGTTCTCGGGTGTCTTGTCGTCGGTTTGGGTGGTGGCCCCGGCGGCCAATGCCTTGGCCAAGACCGCGTCAACGTCGTCCACATAAAGGGTGAAGGCCGTCGAGGGTGCGCCGGCTGATTGCGGTGATCGCGGCCAGTCGGGACGTGGTGCATTCGGCCAGCGCGGATTCTTCTTGGTCACGCGCAGATGGACGTCGCCGAGAAGCATCTCCACGGAGATCGCTTCGGGCGCAGGCGGGTCAATCGGCGACGGCGAATAATAGCGGCGGATTTCCGTGGCGCCGAGGACTTCGGCATAGAAGCGAGCCGCCACCTCCACATCCTTGACGATGAGACCGACGCCCAACTGTCCGACGCGCTGACTGCCTTTGACGGCCATGCTTCGATCCTTTCGAGAATGAATGCCGACATTGGAAGAATGGTGGAGCTGCCTGTGCGTAGTCGATGCGCAGGGGCGTCGACGCGAGCATGTCTGCGATGTCAGATTTGGCTCTTGAACCGCTCGATCAGCCACTGCGCGGCAGGGCCGGGTGGCGTGTCGGTGCGATACAGCATCTTCAGGGGGTAGACGTCCTCCGACCACTCCGGTAGGTCGAGTGCGATCAATCGGCCAGCATCGATGTCCTCTTGCACCATAGGCACGGGCATGTTGCCCCAACCGACGCCGGCGAGCAGCAGGGCATGCTTGGCGCCGAGATCGGCCAGTCGCCAGGTCTTCATGCTGAACACGCCGAAATCCTGGCCCTCGGTGAGCTTCGATCGATCGGTCAGGACGAGCTGGATGTAATTGTGAGCTGCTCCCGGGGTGAGAGTCCGAAGGCGCGCCAGTGGATGGAAGGGGGCGGCCAGTGGAACGAGTCGCACACCGCCGATGGCGACGCGTTCGAGGCCGAGGGCATCGACGTGGAGCGGACCGCTGATGCCGATGGTCGCTTCCCGGTCTCGAACGAGCTGGGTAACGGCGCCCAGTGTTTCGACATGAAGGCGTAGTGGCACGGTCGGGAAGGTCGTCTGAAAAGCTTGCAAGGCGTCGACCAGGCGACTGGTCGGCAGCATGACGTCGACGGCCAGCGAGACCTCGGCTTCCAGGCCTTCGAGCAACCCCTTCACCTTGGCGCGCAGCATATCGACGCTATGGGTCACAGTCCGCGCCTCGGCCACGATCGCACGGCCGGCCTGGGTCAGCTCCGGCTTGCGCGTCGCCACGCGGTCGAACAGTGGCAGGCCGAGCTGGGCCTCGAGATTGTCGATCGCATAGGTGATGGCCGACGTCGCACGGTTCAGCCGGCGGGCCGCCGCCGCGAAGCTCCCTGCATCGACCACGGTGAGCAGAACCTGAAGCTGGCTCAGGGAGGGGAAGCCGGGCTCCGTCATTTCTAAAATACTGAAAAGATCATTAAGTATTATACAGATTTTCCAAGAAGAAGGGAGCCCCTACATACGTCCTCGACATGAGGAGGGGATTTCACATGAAGAACTCAAAGCGAACCGTCGTATCGGTCCATGAGGCTTTCCGCACCCTCGAAGGCGATGGATTCGAAGTCCGCCGGGCCATTCCGTCGAATGCTTATGAGGCCATCGGCCCCTTCATTTTCCTCGATCAGTTCGGCCCGATCGATTTCCGGCCGGGCGAAGCGAAGGGCGCTTCGGCGCACCCGCACGCCGGTATCGAGACGCTGACCCTGCTGCTGGAAGGCAGCCAGCGGCACAAGGACAGCCTTGGCAACACCAGCGCCATGCGTCCGGGCGAAGTCCAGTGGATGCGTGCCGGCCGCGGCGTGATCCACGACGAAGGGCCTGACGAGGCGATGCGCCGTGACGGTGGTCACGTCCATGGCGTGCAGCTCTGGATCAACATGCCCAAGGGCGAGAAGCATGCGGCGCCGTCTTACCGTCATGTCCAGGCTTCCGAGATCCCGACTCTGCAAAGCCGGGATGGTCGCGTGCGGACCCGTCTGGTTGCCGGAACGCTCGGCGATCTGGTTGGGCCGATCGCGACCTCGGGCAATCCCTTCGTCGTGCACACCTCGCTGGAGGCTGGCGCCGAAACGGAACTCGAGACAGGCAATGCGGCGGAGCTTGCAGTCTACGTCATGGTCGGCGCCGTGAGCATCGGCGGTGACGACAAGCGCGTCGCTGCAGGCCAGCTCGCACGACTGTCGGCCGGTGAAGTCGTGACCCTCGTTGCCGCAGAAGACAGCGAAGTGCTGTTGATCGGCGGAGATCCGCTCGACGCACCGATCCTGCGTCACGGACCGTTCGTCATGAACTCGATCGCCGAACTCGAGCGTGCTGTCCGCGACTATCACGCTGGCCGCATGGGCCACATCGACACCTGAGTTTCTGCAACCCCCAACCCTCAAAAGTGAAAGACGAGTGGAGAGTGTGATGACCAAGGTTCTTGTTCTTTATTATTCGAGCTACGGCCATATCGAGACGATGGCCAAGGCGGTTGCCGAAGGCGCCCGCGAGGCTGGCGTTCAGGTCGACATCAAGCGCGTGCCCGAGACCGCGCCGGAAGCCGTGGCGAAGGCTGCTCACTTCAAGCTCGACCAGGAAGCGCCCGTTGCTAAGATCGAGGATCTGGCCAACTACGACGCCGTGATCGTCGGCACGGGCACGCGCTTTGGCCGCATGTCCTCGCAGATGGCGAGCTTCCTCGATCAGGCCGGTGGCCTGTGGGCCAAGGGCGCGTTGCACGGCAAGGTCGGTGGCGCCTTCACGTCGTCGGCGACGCAGCATGGCGGTCAGGAGACGACGCTGTTCAACATCATCACCAACCTGCTGCACTTCGGCATGGTGGTGGTGGGGCTCGACTACGGTCACGCCGGCCAGATGACGCTCGACGAGATCACCGGTGGCAGTCCCTACGGCGCCACGACGATCACCGGCGGCGCCGGACAGCGTCAGCCCACGGAGAACGAGTTGGTCGGCGCCCGCTATCAGGGCCGCAAGATCGCCGAGACGGCGAAGAAGCTCGCGGCCTAACGATCACTCGGGTGTTTTGAGACACCGAAGAAACAGCCGGCCCGCTTGGGCCGGCTGTTCACTATGGGGGCTATGCCAACGCTCAGGTCTTCAGGAAGGCCAGGAGGAGCCGGTTGACCTCCTCCGGCTGCTCCTGCTGCACCCAGTGGCCGGCACCTTCGACGAAATGGATTTCCTTCATATTGGTGCAGGCGGTCTTCTGCATCTTCTCCAGCGCACCGGGCGCCTGGTAGTTGCCCCAGTCGCTCTTGCCTGAAATGAAGGTCGAGGGCTGATCGATGGTGCGGCCGGTGAAGATTTCGAGCTCCGGCGTCACGCGGCCGCTGGTGCGGGCGCGATACCAGTTCAGTCCACCCTGGAAGCCGGTGCGCTGATATTCGCCGCTATAGACCTTGAGCTCTGCGTCGGTGAGCCACTTGTTGGCCGCGATCTCGGCAGCACTCGGCATTTCCTTGGCAACCGACTCGGCCATGCCCTCGGCGAGATCCATGATGTAGTAGGTCGGCATCTTGGCCAGCTCTTCAGCAATCCAGCCCTTGAGTTCGTACGGCTTGTTCGCCTTCCAGTCGGCGCTCTTGTAGTGATAGTAGGCGCGCAGGAAGTCGTGCAGTCCCTGCTTGGCGTGCCACTGATTCTCGTTGGCCTCGCGGGTCGACTGATACCACTGGTAATGCTTGCGCGGCCGCGGCAGCGCAGCCATCGCGGCATGGATGTCCGGCGCCTTTCCTGCGGGTGGCTTGCCGTCGGTGTCGAACGGCACCGCCGTAGGCCCTGCGAAGGGTGCACTCATCAACGCCATACGCTTGAAGATATCGGGCCGCGCCAGAGACGAGTAAGAGGCGACGGCCGAGCCGAAATCGTGGCCGACCGCAGCCTCGGCCGTGCGATGCCCCAATGCATAGAGTACGCCGATCGCATCGCGCAGCAGGTTGGTGAAACGGAAGCCGGTCTGGTCCGCATCATAGTCGGCGCTCCAACCCGTCGTACGGCCGTAGCCGCGCAGGTCCGGAGCGATGGCGTGATAGCCGGCCGCTGCGAGGGCCGGCAGCACCTTGCGCCAACTGAAGGCGAGTTCGGGAAAGCCGTGAAACAGCATCACGGCCGGCCGACCGCGCGGCTCGAAGCCAGCTTCCAGGATGTGGACGTCGAGGCCGTTGATGCTGGGAAGAATGCGACTGCGCACACCGGCGGGCAGGACGGAAGAGGGGAGCGGTTCCATGGGTTTATGTCCGAGGCTTGAACGAAAGGAAGCGCGAGCCTACTTTGACGGCGTCAAAAAAGGCAGGCCGGTGTGGTTTAGTCCGGCGCTATCGTCCGCTCTGCGGGCGATGGTCCTGACGGGAGTTTCGCTCCTTTGCCCCGCGACCTCGCGCCCGCGCACTCCTGCGTTGGCGAACAAGAGGGACGTGGACCATGCAGCAGCAGATTTCTCTGATCACCCTGGGCGTTGCCGATCTCGGTCGCTCCAGGCGTTTCTACGGCGATGGCTTCGGTTGGAAGCCCGTGTTCGAAACGCCGGGAATCGTTTTCTACCAGATGAATGGGATGGTGCTTGGCCTCTGGCCGACATCGGACCTCGAAGAGGACATGCGACGTCCTGGTCTGGTGCGGCCCGGCGCCTTTGCCCTTGCACACAATGTATCGACCAAAGAGGACGTGCAGCCCGTGCTCGATCGTTTGGCAGCGGCCGGCGGGCGGATCCTGCGGCCGGCTGATGAGCCGCCGCACGGCGGCTTCCGCGGTTATGTCGCCGATCCCGACGATCACGCTTGGGAGATCGCGTGGAATCCGTCCTGGGCAATCGCCGAGGATGGAAGGATCACCTTCAGCATCTGAAATATCGTTCAACTGATCGGTTGAATGTTGTCGGCGGGGCGTTATATTCAACTCTATGGTTGAACATAACGCTCCCGCTCTGGACCGCGTGTTCCGTGCGCTCGCTGATCCGACCCGTCGCGCGATGCTGCGCCACCTGGCCGACGGTGAGCGTAGCGTGGGTGAGCTTGCCGAGCCTTTCGACATGTCCTTCGCGGCTGCCGCCAAGCACGTGAAGGTGCTGGAAGATGCGGGGCTTCTCAGCCGAACCATCGAAGGCCGCACCCATCGCTGCCGCATCGAGGCAGGGCCATTGGCCGAAGCCGATCGCTGGATCGCCTACTACCAGCGCTTCTGGACGGCCCGTCTCGACGATCTCGAAATCGCGCTGCTTCGCCATGCCCACCAGAAGAAGAGGAGTCGCAAATGACGGATGCATCCGACGGCTACGGCCGGATCATCGCGCCTGCCGAAGTGCGCTTCGAGCGGCTGCTGCCAGGGCCGATCGAAACGGTCTGGGAGTTTCTCACCGACGCGAAGAAGCGCGGCGAATGGCTGGCGCCCGGACCGATGGAGCTCAAGCTCGGCGGCAAGGTCAAACTCTTCTTCAAGCATGCCGATCTCTCGCCTCACAAGGCGCCGGCACCGGAAAAGTACAAGAACCTCGACACCAAGGGACACGAGAGCAACCACGAGATCACGCAGATCAATCCGCCGCGCCTGCTGGCGATGACCTGGCCGGACTCCTCCGAAGTGATCTTCGAGTTGAAACCACAGGGCAGCCAGGTTCTGCTGACGGTGACGCATCGCCGGCTGGCGAGCCGCGAGGAGATGATCGACGTCAGTGGTGGTTGGCATACGCATCTCGACATCCTGGTCGAACGCGCCAACGGGCGGACGCCTCCTGCCTTCTGGACCGTATTCGGCGAAATCGAGGAGGCGTACGAGAAGCGCTATCCCAAAGACTAAATTAGCATCTCAGGTCGCCCCATATTCTCTCTGTGCTGTCGTGCTCTCGCGAATATAATCCGCGAACGCGAGAGTTGACGGCCGCGAGGCTGGTAGCGGGAGAAGTTTGGGCGGCGATGGAAAACGCGAAGCTGTTTGAGACCATCGGCACCCTCTATGACTGCGTTGCCGAGCCTGATCTCTGGCAAGCCGCTCTGGGCCAGATCACCGAGATGACGGATAGCGTCCTGACCATGCTGGCCGTCATGGATCCATCGAAGAAGACAGCACGGTTCTCGGCGGTCCATGGCGATCCGATTGTCCTTGAGCCGCTTGTAACCACTTACGCGGCCCATGTGCCGTTCTATTCGATCCTGCCCAAATTCGAACTCGACGTGCCGCTCGACTTCGATGCGCTATGCAATCTGTATGGTCCGGATGGCTACGACGTCTGGTATGCAAGCCGCACCTACACGGAATGGATGCAGCCCAATGGCTTTCGGACGGGCTTCAATCTTGCGGTGATGAAGCGTAACGAGTTCGTCGGCGCGCTTACCACCATCACACGCGACGATGCTCCGGCGACGCCGGCCAGCAAAGCGCGGCTCGCGCAGCTCGCGCCACACATCCGGCGCGCGGTCAGCATCACAGACCTGTTCGAGGTGGAGCGGCGCAGATCCAGGGTCTTCCAGGAAGTAATCGACAATCTGGCTCATCCCGTCCTCATCGTGACGAGCGACATGCGTCTTCTCTACGCCAACACGGCAGCCGAGATTCTCCTGCGGGACGAAGCGTTCATCCGGCAGACCGAAGGTCGCCTCGCCATCGCCTATGCGCCGGCGCAGGCGTCGATCGCGCATGCGGTGGAACTCGGACATCGCGATGAGTTCCTGCTCGGGACGGCCGGGATCGGTGTACCGCTCGTCAGGATGGAGCGGCCCTCGATCGTCCATGTGCTGCCGCTGAACCGCCGCCACAACACGATCATGTCGCCGCAGGCAACCGCGGCGATCTTCATTGCCGCTCCCGGCACGAATCCTATCCCGGCCATCGAAGCGATCGCGGCCCTGTTCGGCCTGACGGCTGCGGAGAAGCGGGTTGCTGCCCTGGCAGCCGAAGGCATGACACGCCGGGAAATCGCCGAGGCAAACGGCGTGTCCGACCATACCGTGAAAACCCAGCTCGGCGTCGTCTACGACAAGACCGGCACCCGCGATCAACGGCAATTGCAACTGCTGATGCGTGAACTCACGCCCCCGATCAGGACGGGCCAACCGGACGGGTGCGACGAGGCCTGAGAAAGCCTTCTGGCTGCGTATCACCCCATAGGGCGATGCCGGCTCCATCGGCCATCCGATATTGCCTCCCGCCGGTTCGTCGTCGGGGAGAGTGCAAGTGTCGGTCATTCGTTGGAAGCCTCGCAGAAACGCAGCGCCGGCGGCCATCTCGGCTCTCGCCTTGGCAGCCTTCGCAACACCGGCATCGGCACAGAGTGTCTGGACAGGCGCCATCGACAACGACTGGTTCAAGGCTGGGAACTGGAACCCGGCTGGCGTGCCGGCCGACAATGCCTGGATCGACAAAACTGGCCCCAGCACCGTCATCGACGGAGCGGCGGCATCGCTGACAGACGCTGTCACGGTGGCTCGTACGGCAGGCTCTCTCGGAATCCTGACCATTCGCAACGGTGGTTCGCTCGTCAGCGAATACGGCTACATAGGGCAAGAGGGCAGCACGGTCGGAATCGTGACGGTCGATGGCGGCTTCTGGAAAGTCGATAGTGCCTTTTATGTCGGCATGGCCGGTGGCGGTTCGGTGCTCGTTTGGAACGGCAGCAAGCTGACAACCAACTATACGAATATCGCCGACCAAAGTACCTCCACCGGCAGTGTCGTCGTCGACGGTGCCGGATCCGTCTGGACCAATGTTCAGGAGATCGAACTCGGCCGCAGTGGCAACGGCAGACTGCTGATCAGCAACGGTGGCATCGTGACCAGCGCGGGAGCAAGGCTCGGCCTGAATCCCGGCGCCGAGGGTATTCTGACCGTCGACGGTGCCGGGTCACGTTGGCTCAACTCCCAGGGCTTCAAGTTTGGCGATTTCGGCAACGCCACGGTGACGATCCGCAATGGTGGCGCGATATCGGCCCCGCTTGGGATAGTCCTTGCAGAGAAAGCAACCTCGACGGCGACGCTCAACATCGGTGCAGCAGCGGGCGACACCCCAGCCGCGCCGGGCACCGTGACTGTTACCGCAATCAAGTACGGCGATGGGGACGGCACGATTGTCTTCAATCATACGAGCGCTGCTTATTCGTTCTCCCCTCTCTTCGTCGGCTACGGCCGCATCAATCAGATGGCCGGCACGACGATCCTGACCGGGGATTCCGCCGGCTTCTCCGGTATGACGACCGTGAGCGGGGGCCAACTCATCGTCAACGGAAGGGTGCTCGGGACGATGTTCGTGACGGGTGGCACTGTCGGCGGCACCGGAACAGTGGGTTTTCTCGAGCCGAAGCTCGGAGGCACGGTGGCACCGGGCAACGGCTCGATCGGCTCAATCGGTACGCTGACGGTGACCAACCATTACGGTCAATCGCCCGGCTCGATCTATCAAGTCGATCTTGCCTCGAGCGGCGCAAGTGACCGGCTCGTCGTGGGCGGCGTTGCGCAGTTTCTCAATGGCTCGATGCTTCAGATCGTCAAGGTCGACAGTGGGCCCTACGTCGCCGGCACGCGCTACACCGTGGTCACGGCCGGCACCAACATATCCGGGACGTACACAGTCACCGGCGACACGCAGATCTCGGCGTTCCTGGGCTTCGCCGCCGCGTACGATTCCAACAATGTCTCTGTCGACGTCCTGCAGAATCGCTCCTTCACGGCAGCAGCGCAGACATCGAACCAGCTCAATACAGCGGCCGGCCTCGGAACGCTGCCGGCGTCGGGTTCGCTCTCCTCGGCCATCCTCAATCTCCCGAACGATGCTGCGGCCCAGGTCGCCTTCGATCAACTTTCGGGAGAGGTCCACGCCTCGATCAAGAGCGTCCTGATTTCCGACAGCCAGTTCTTGCGCGACGCTGCGTTCGGCCGTCTGCGCAGCGCTTCGGGCAGTCCAGGGACAGCCATGGCGCCAACGGTGGCCCAGGCCGAATGTGACACGGCGACGTCATGCGCCACCATGGATCGCGTGACGTTCTGGACGCGCGCCTTCGGCTCCTGGGGGCGGTGGAACAGCGACGGCAATGCTGCCGCGGTGTGGCGCGACACGGGCGGCTTCTTCATGGGCGCCGATGTTCCGGCCCTGGAGGACAGGGCGCGTGTCGGTCTACTTGTCGGCTACAGCCGGTCGAGCTTTCAGGTCAGCGACCGCAACTCTTCCGGCACCAGCGATAACTTCCATCTCGGCTTCTACGGCGGGACTCAATGGGGCGATCTCGCCCTTCGCCTTGGCGTTGCCCAGACGTGGCATACGCTCTCGACCAGCCGTTCCATTGCTTTCCCCGGTTTCGCCGATTCGACCAAGGCCAACTACACGGCCGGCACCACCCAGGTATTCGGTGAGTTGGGTTACGGCCTGCGGATGGGTTGGGCCTCCTTCGAGCCCTTCGCCAACGTGGGCTATGTGAGCCTGCGGACCGATGGCTTCAGCGAGACGGGCGGTGCCGCCGCGTTGTCTAGCTGGGGATCGGTCGCCAACACCACCTTCACCACCCTGGGAATGCGGGCTTCGACGGACTTCACGCTGGGCAGTGTCACTGCCACGGCGAAGGGCAGCGCCGGTTGGCGCCATGCCTTCGGCAACACGACTTCCGCCGCGACCTTTGCTTTTGCCGGCGGTGGCCCCTTCACCGTATTGGGCGTACCGATTGCGCAGGACGCGGCCGTCATCGAGGCAGGCTTCGATTTTCGCCTCGCCCCGAATGCCATGCTAGGCATCTCCTATGGCGGACAGTTCGGCGCCGGCACTCTCGATCAGTCCGTCCGCGGAAACCTCAGCATCAAGTTTTGATAAACTAAGGGGCCAATCGGCTACGGGTTCGCGATCTGGTGCTCGTACTGCGGCTCGTCGCTGTAGATGACCTGGCTTCGAGCATAAGTCTCTCGCTCAAGGCATGCCCGGTAGTCGGTCGTAGTCGGCGCCAGTCCGTACTCCGTGCAGGCATCACGTGAATCGGCTGTCATGCGTGCCAGCGAGTAAGCCAATTCCGGCTTGCCCCACTCGAGTGCACGCGTGGCCTGCGACAGGCAATATTCATAGCCGACCGATGAGGACCCAATGCCTTGGCCCAGGCAAATGCGATCTGCCTGGCTTTGAGCCGAGGCGGGCGGCGTTGACGGGACGATGGAAGCCGCGAGGGCGACAATAAGTGTACTGCCGAGGGCGAGGCCCGCCCAATGGTGGGTACGAGTCATGGACTCCTCCACGCTGATGAATTGCAAGTGGTACCGAAAGAACGCGTCGGCAAGGGGACGGTTGCCCTTGTCCACTTTCCGCCGCATTCACGGCGTGGTTCCTTGTCGGAGATGATTTTATCCCGCCTTGAGGTCCTTCGGCGATGGTTGCGTGCTCGCACCCGCGCCTATCGCGTGCAACTCGCGCTCACACTGCGGATGACCTTGGCGGCGATCTTGAGCCTCCTGCTGGCCCAGGTCCTCGATCTTCCGCTGCCACTCTGGACGGTGCTGACGGCAATGATCGTGACGCAGATGAGCGTCGGCCGGTCCCTCAAGGCCTCGATCGACTACATGCTGAGCACGGTTGCCGGCACGATCTACGGCGGTGCGCTGGCCATCCTGATTCCGCATCAAAGTGAATGGTCACTCCTTCTCGTTCTGTTTCTGGCCGTGGCACCGCTGGCGTTGCTGGCAGCGCTCAAGCGCAATCTCAACGCCGTACCGGTCGCGTCGATCATCATCGTGCTGATGCCGGCCATCGCCCATACCAGCGGCCCCTTCGACACCGCGGTCTATCGCGTACTCGAAGTGTCGCTAGGTGTGGTCGTGGGGTTCCTGGTGTCCTTCCTCGTTCTGCCTGCAGGCGGCCACCGGTTGGCCCGCCAAGAGGCGGCCCGCGTGCTCGATCTCCTGGCCAAGGTGCTCGCGCGCCTGCTGCCGGGACCAATGCCTGATGTCGAAGCCGAAGAGTTGCGGCAGCTCTATGATCGTATCGGTCAGGCTCTCGGCGATCTGACCGTGAGCGCCACTGAGGGCGAGCACGAACGCTCTGCCGGGCTTTCCGCCGAACCCGATACTCGTCCGTTGCGTCAGACGCTGGCGCGCTTGCGCCATGACGTGATCACGCTCCGGCGTATCGTGCGTGGTGAACCTTTACCTGAGCCGCTGCAGTCGCGGCTCACTCCCAAGCTCGTTGAGGTCGGTCACGCTGGTGGTGAATATTTGAGGGCGGCCGGCATCGAGCTGCTGGCCCGCCATCTGCCTCCCTCCGCCGATCGCCTTGAGGCGGCGTTCGTTGCCGCCGCCAAAGAGATTGCCGACCAGCGCGGCGAAGGGCTCACGCGCGGCCTGTCCGACGACATGGTGGGCCGCTTCTTTGCGCTGAGCTTCGCGCTCGAGCAGTTGCGGCAGAACCTGCGTGAGCTCGGCCGCGAGATCGAGCGCTCGGCCCGCGCTCAGTAGCTCTTGGGCAGGCCCAGCACGCGCTCGGCGACATAGCAGAGGATGAGCTGTTCGCTCACCGGTGCGATACGCGCGATCATGACTTCGCGCAGGAAGCGCTCGACGTGGAACTCCTTGGCGTAGCCGTAGCCGCCATGCGTCAGGATCGCCCGCTCGCAGGCCTCGTAGGCCGCACGCGCACCGAGATACTTGGCCGAGTTCGCCTCGGCGCCGCATTCCTTGCCGTTGTCGTAGAGCCAGGCGGCCTTGAAGGCCATCAGGTTGGCGGCTTCGAGCGTCATCCAGCTCTCGGCCAGCGGATGCTGGATCGCCTGGTTCTTGCCGATGGGCCGGCCGAACACGACACGCTCCTTGGCGTACTGCGTGGCGCGAGCGAGAGCGGCCTTGCCGATGCCGATCGCCTCCGAGGCGATCAGCACGCGCTCGGGGTTCAGCCCGTGCAGGAGGTAGTGGAAGCCCTTGCCTTCCTCGCCGATGCGATCCTCAAGCGGCACCTTCAGCCCGTCGATGAACACCTGGTTGGTGTCGATCGCCTTGCGGCCCATTTTGTCGATCTCGGTGATCTCGACCTTGGAGCGGTCGAGATCGGTGTAGAAGAGCGACAGCCCGTCCGTCGGCTTCTTGCACTTCTCCTTGGGCGTGGTGCGCGCGATCAGGAGCATCTTGTCGGCGACCGAGGCGGTCGTCGTGAAGGTCTTCTTGCCGTGCACGACGTAGCCGTTGCCGTCGCGCTCGGCCTTGGTGTCGAGAGCCGTGGTGTTGAGGCCGGCGTCGGGCTCGGTGACGGCGAAGCAGCCCTTGACCTTGCCCGCGATGATGTCCGGGAGAATACGCTTCTTCTGCTCTTCCGTGCCGAACACCACGATCGGGTTTGGCCCGAAGATGTTGAGGTGGATGGCCGACGCGCCTTGCAGCGCCGCACCCGACTCCGCCACGGTCTGCATGACCAGCGCGGCCTCGGTGATGCCGAGACCTGCGCCGCCATATTCCTCCGGCATGGCGATGCCCAGCCAGCCGGCATCCGCCATCGCCTTGTAGAAGTCGTTGGGGAAGCCGCCGTCCTTGTCCTTCTTCAGCCAGTACTTGTCGTCGAACTGGGCGCAGAGCTTGGCCACGCTGTCCTTGATGGCGAGCTGGTCTTCAGTGAAGGCGAATTCCATGGTGTTACCTGTTGAGTCCTAGCCATTGCATCATGATCGGGTTGAACTGTTCCGGCCGCTCGACATTCGGCAGGTGGCGCGCCTTGGCGATGTCTTCGTAGCGGGCGCCCGGAATTTTGGACGCGATCAGCCTGTTGCGGTCCGGTGGTGTCGCCTGATCGTCGTCGCCACAGACGACGAGGGTCGGCGTCTTGATGGTGGCGAGCCGGTCCAGGTAGTCGAAGTTCTGGATGGCCGCCGCACAACCCAGGAAGCCAGGGCTCGACGTGCCACAGATCGTCGAATGGATTTCCTTCCAACGCTGCGGGTTCGCTCCTTTGAACTCGTCCGTGAACCAGCGCTCCATATTGCCGTCGGCCAGCAGCGCCGTGCCACCCTTGCGGACTGCTGCCTTGCGCTGATCCCACAGGCCAGCCGAGTCGTCGGGCGAGGAGGGATGCGTGTCGCAAAGCATCAACGACTTCAACCGGTCGGGATAGGCCAGCGCAAAACCCTGGCCGATCATGCCGCCGATCGACAGGCCGATGTAGTGCATCTTGGCGATGCCCAGGAAGTCGAGCGCGCCTTTCACGTCGGCCGCCAGCGCGTCCATCGTGTAGTCGCCCTCGACCGGCTGGCTACCGCCATGGCCGCGCATGTCCAGCCGCAGGACGCGATAACCGGCGGCCAGCAGCGGCACGAGCTGCTCGTTCCACATGCCGCCATCGGCCGACAGCGAATGGGTGAAGCAGACCCCCGGCGCGTTCTGCGGGCCGGCGAGGTCGAAGTAGATCTTGTGGCCGTTGTGGGAGAGAAGCATGGCCCTTCCTCACATCGCCGAGATGCCGCCGTCGATGATGACTTCTGAGCCGGTCATGAAGCTCGATTCGTCGGAGGCGAGGAAGACGAGTGCCCAGCCCACTTCCTCGGGGCGGCCGAGGCGGCCAATCGGGACCTGCTTGCCGAGCTTCTGCTGCATCAGGTCCTGGCCGAAGCGGTCGCGATACTTGTCGAGGATCGGCGTGTCGATGAAGGTCGGGTGCACCGAGTTGCAGCGGATGTTGTAGCCCGACTTGGCGCAGTGCAGCGCCACAGACTTGCTGAGGAGGCGCACGCCGGCCTTGGCCGAGTTGTAGGCGGCCATGTTGGCGCCGGCGATGATGCCGGAGATCGACGAGATGTTGATCACCGAGCCGCCGAGCCGGCCGGTGTGCTTCTTGATCTCGGAGACGCCGTGCTTGCAGCCGAGGAACACACCGTCGAGATCGATGGCGTGGACCTTGCGCCACTCCGCGAGTTCGATTTCCTCGACGGTCTTGCTGAGGCCGATGCCGGCGGAATTCACCAGCACGTGCAGGGCACCGAACTTGTCGACCGTTTCCTTGATCACGGCCTTCCAATTGTCCTCGCTGGTGACGTCGAGCTTCACGAAGTGGCCCGAAGAGCCCAGCTTGTCGGCCATCGCCTTGCCGCGATCCTGAGCGATATCGGCGACGACGACCTTCGCGCCTTCCTGCACCATCAACGCAGCGGCATTGGCGCCGAGGCCCGACGCGCCACCCGTGATCAAAGCCACTTTGCCGGCCAGACGATCCGTCATTTCTTCTTTCCTCCCGAAACAGCTTCCCGATGAGCGATGTAGGTCGTGGCGGCCACGATGATCGCAGCGCCAACGAAGGTCCAGACGTCGGAGGTCTTGCCCCAGACCGTCACGTCCATCAAGGCAGCCCAGACGATGCCGAGGAAGGTGATGGGTTGCAGGGCGGAAATATCCAGGAGCCGATAGGCCCAGGTGATGAAGAAGTAGCCCATGGTGCCGAAGAAGCCAGCGGCCAGGAACAGCAGGAGCTGGGTCAGGGTCGGCGTCTGCCAGAACCATAGGCCGAAGGGCGCAAAGCAAATCGTGGCGATCATCGTCTGCCAGAAGACGACGAGGGCGGGACTGTCGCGGCCCGACACGGCCTTGGCGACGAGGTTCGAGCCGGCGATCAGCGGGACTGCCCCTAGCATCAGCCATATGCCGGCATTGGCGTCGGCCAGGCCCGGGCGGACGATGACGAGCATCCCGAGGAAGCCGATGGCGACGGCGGTCCAGCGCCGGGCATGGACCTTCTCGCCGAGGAAGAGCACGGCGCCTAGTGTGACGAAGATCGGACCGGTGAAGCCCAGTGCCGCCATGGTTGCGAGCGGCAGCCAGACGACGGCCTCGTACCACAGGGCGTAGCCGGAGGTGTGGAACACGCCGCGAAAGCAGTGCAGCTTGAAATCGCGCGTCGCCAAACCCGCAATGCCGCCGTACCACAGCATCACCGGTACGATCACGACGACACCCGCCAGCCAGCGCCCCCACGAGACGAGGAGCGGCGGCAGCTCGGTCGCCAGCTCCTTTACCGAGGCATTGAGAAGGGTAAAGAAGAGGCCGGACACGACGGCAACGACGAAGCCGCGGACTGTGCGCGACGGGATGAACCGAGATAGCGAGTCGGGGGCTTCGACGACGGGAGCAGACATAGGGCGTCCGGCTTGCCCGTGCCGCGAACGCCGGTCAACCCGCAGGTTTTGCAGGTCAGTCCAGCGTCACCCTGTAGCGGCTGATGGCCAGGATCGAGACCAGCAGCAGCATGGCCAGCAGAGCTGCAAGCTCGGTCGCGATGTCGTCAAAGCCGGCGCCCTTCAGCATGACTCCGCGAACAACCCGCATGAAATGGGTGGCGGGCAGCGCTTCGCCGATCCATTGCGCCCAGACAGGCATGCCGCGGAAGGGAAACATGAAGCCCGAGAGCAGGATCGAGGGCAGCATCATGAAGAACGAGGCCTGCATGGCCTGGAGCTGGTTCTGGGTCAGCGTCGAGATGGTGAAGCCGATGGCGAGATTGACGGTGATGAACAGCGCCGTGCCGATGGAGAGAAGGGCGACGCTGCCCTCGATGGCGACATCGAAGAGCAGGCGGGAGACGGCCAGGATGACGGCGACCTGCACCGACCCGATCGCGATATAGGGCACGATCTTGCCGACCATGACCTCGATCGGCCGCACCGGCATGGCGAGCAGGTTCTCCATGGTGCCGCGCTCGCGTTCGCGGGTCACGGCGAGCGCCGTCATCATCACCATGGTCATGGTCAGGATCACCGCCAGCAGCCCCGGCACGACGTTGAGCCGCGACTTGCCCTCGGGATTGTAACGGCGCTGCACCACCAGCTCGACGGAGTCGGCCTTGTGGCGGAGGCCAGCCAGCGGGCCCACGAAGTCGCGGGCCAATGCCTGGTTGATGGCGGGACCGGCGGCAGCCAGGGGATTGGCCGCGGCCAGCGGGTCCGTCGCGTCGGCATCGATCAGGATCTGGGCGCGCTCACCGCGGATTAGCCGGCGCGTGAAGTCGGACGGGATGGTGACGACGAACTGCACTTCGCCTTGCTGCAGCAGCCGGTTGGCCTCCTCGTCGGAAGCAGGCTGATGCGTGAAGCGCATGTAGCCTGTGTTGGCGAGAGCCGACAGCACGGTGCGCGTGATCTGGCTCTGGTCGGCTGCGATCACCGCGGTCGGCAGGCGATGCGGATCGGCATCGATGGCATAGCCAAACAGCAGGAGTTGCATGATTGGCACGCCGAACATCATGGCAAAGGTCAAACGGTCGCGTTTGAGCTGCAGCACCTCCTTGATGATGATGGCGCCCAATCGCCTCAGGAAGCCGCGGCCCATGGTCAGGCTCCCGGCGCATTGTCGTGCGCCTGTCCCATGAGATGGATGAAGATATCCTCCAGGGTCGGCTCGGCTTCCTGCCAGACGATGCTTGGATCGGCACGGAAGGGCGCGATGGCACGTTCCAGCTCGGCGCGGTCCGGCCCGCAGACGTGCAAGGCTGCGCCGAAAGCGGCGGCAGCGCTGACGCCCGGCGCATCGCGCAGCTTCGCTGCCAGATGATCGGCGCCGGGCCCGGTCGCAACGAAAGCCGCAAGACCTGACCCACGCACGATCTCCTCGGCGGTGCCGCGCGCCATCAGCTCGCCATAGGCGATATAGGCGATCTCGTGACAGCGCTCGGCCTCGTCCATGTAGTGCGTCGACACCAGCACTGTGATGCCTTCTGCGGCATAGGCGTGGATTTCGTCCCAGAAGGCGCGCCGCGCCTTGGGATCGACGCCGGCCGTCGGTTCGTCGAGCAGCAGCAACCGCGGCTCGTGCAGCACGCAGGCCGCCAGCGCCAGCCGCTGTTTCCAGCCTCCCGACAGGGCGCCGGCGAGCTGGCCTTGACGCGTCGTGAGGCCCAGTCGTTCGAGCGAGCGATCGACCCGCGCTTTCAGCCCGTCGAGTTCGTAGAGCCGGCCGACGAACTCCAGGTTCTCGCGAATGGTGAGGTCCTCGTAGAGACCGAAGCGCTGCGTCATGTAGCCGGTCTGGCGCTTGATCGCCTCGCGCTCGCGCACGAGATCGTGGCCAAGACAGGTGCCGCTGCCGCCATCGGGCGTGAGCAGGCCGCAGATCATGCGCAGCGTCGTGGTCTTGCCCGAACCGTTGGGGCCGAGGAAGCCGCAGATGCGGCCCTGTTCGACGGCGAGGCTGAACCGATCGACGACCGTGCGCGTGCCGTAGCGCTTCACCAGGTCATGGACGTCGATCGCGAGTGTCATGGCGGAGAGCCGAGAGGTTCGACCACGATGGGCAGGCCCGGCGGCAAGGGCGTTCCACGTGTCGTGGGCCGCGCCTCGACCAAGAACACGAGCTTGGTCCGCGCGCTCTGGGAGTAGATGACGGGCGGCGTGTATTCGGCGCGCGGCGAAACGTAGATGATCGTGGCCTTGAGGCCGGCCGGACAGGAATCGCAGATGAAGCCGACCTCGCGGCCGGTTCGCGCCTGAGCCACGTCCTCCTCGGGCACGAAGAAGCGCAGCTTCACCCGGAAGTCAGGCAGCAGCGAGATCACGGGCGAACCAGCCGGAACCCATTCGCCGACATTGAAGAAGGTGTTCTCCACCAGCGCATCCTCGGGCGCGACCGGCATCAGATCGTCGAGCTTCTTCCTGGCCTGGTCGAGATTGGCCTGACTCTGGCCGACCATCGCCTTGGCGGCGTCGATTTCGTCGGGCCGCGCCGCAAGGTCGCCGACCCTTTCCTGGGCGGCGAGCGATGCGGCCCGTGAGCGGAGCTGACGTACCTGCGCGTCGGCTTGATCATAGGCTTGGCGTGTCGTGTAACCCCGCTCGATGAGCTGGGCCTGACGCTTGAGCTCGACCTCGGCGAGCGCCAACGACGCTTCGACCTCGCGTCGCTGACCGCGGATCACGTCCTGCTCTTCCTGGCGTTTGCCGGTCAGCATGTTTTCATACCGTGCCCTGGTCTCGGCCAGCGATGCTTCGGCGCGCGCCACTTCGGCCTTTGCGGTCACAGGATCGATCACGAACAGCCGGTCGCCCTTCCTGACGCGCTGGCCACGATCGAGGGGCCGCTCGATCAGCCGACCCGCGACGGGCGGGGCGATCAGGCTGGTCTCGCCTTCGACATAGCCGAGATAACCCGACGTATCGGGACCGAGGCCGACCAGGGAGAGGACGCGATCGCCCCAGATCACGTACGAGGTGAGCGCCGCCGCAATCAGCGCCGCGATGACGACGAAGGGCGCGCGTTTCATGGTCAGGCTCCCGGAGCGGGACGCAACGCGTGCAACATCAGGTCGGCGTGGTGGCGGGCCAGCGCCCTCACATCGAGCTTCTCCGCGCCGATCGGCTCGAACACGGTGCGCCACAGGCCGGCGAGCAGCATGGCCCCCATCAGCGAACGCACCGTCATCGCCGGGTCGACCTTGCGGAACTCACCCTGCTTGATGCCGCGCGCGATCAGCCCTTCGAGGAGCGGCAGGCCACGGCCAATCACTTCTTTCAGGTAGAACTGGCCGATTTCGGGGAAGGCGCGGGACTCGGCGATCACCAGCTTGGCAATCGACGCCATGGGCGTGTCCTCGATACGGCCGGCCATGAATTCGAGGATGCGAGGCAGCAGGTCGGCAACCGGGCCGCGATGGGCAGCCAGCATCGTCTCGACCGTCATCAGGTTGGCCGTGATCGCTTGCCGAATGACCCCCTGGAAAAGGGACAGCTTGTCGTCGAAGTAGAGGTAGATCGCGGCCTTGCTGAGACCGGCGCGCCGGGCAACGTCGTCCAACCGCGTGCCGGCAAAGCCCGTCTCGACGAACTGGGCGAGGGCGGCATTCAGTATTTCCTGCGGCCGTTCGGCCGGGGCGCGACGCTGCTTGACCGGCTTCATACAACTAACTTACCAGTCAGTTAGTTCAATTTCAAGAGGGTGCCGATCTTGCAGGCGGCAGCCTAGACTGGCCGTCTGGAGGGACCTCCCATGGACACAATGCTCGAGACGTCGTCACGTGCCCGCCGCACGCTCGATCCCAAGCCGGCGACCCCCGTCCTGTTCGCCCACTTCGTACTGCGCTCTTCGAACATCCAGCCGATGATCGACTGGTATTCGGCGGTGCTGAACATGCATGTGGTCCAGCGCACCGATTACATCTGCTTTCTGACCTACGACAACGAGCATCACCGGCTCGGCATCGTGAATCTTGCCGGCCTCACGGCGCCCGATGCGAAGACGTCCGGCCTCGCCCATGTCGCCTACACCATGGCCGATATCGGCGCGCTGCTCTCGACCTATCGCCGCGTGAAGAAGCTCGGAATTGAACCGTCGCGCTGCATCCATCACGGCCCGACTGTGTCGATCTACTATCGCGATCCCGACGGCAACGGCGTCGAGTTGCAGGTCGATCGCTACGCGACCAAGGAAGCGACGGCGGCTTATTTCCAGACCGCCGAGTTCAAGAAGAATCCAATCGGCGTCGCCTTCGATCCCGAGGCGCTCGTTCAGGCCTATGAGGCCGGCGCCCCCGAAAGCGAACTGCTCACCATGCCCGAGGGGCCGCCGGCAGCGCCGCAATCGCCGCCCAAGCCAAACTGAGTCCGGCCTAGAACAGCCAGGCCAGGGCGGTTCCGCCCATGAGAATGAAGAGGATCGCCGTGCCAACGACGAGACGGTTGGCCGGGCGATAGCTGCCGCTCTCGATCATCCGGCCGACATGCAGGTAGTGCCCGATCGCACCGCAAAGCATCGCGATGCCGAGGATGACGAGCCCGATGCCAAGCTTCTCGACATGGCGGTTGGTGATCTGGCGCACCTCCGGCACGACCTGGTGTATTTCCATGAGGAAAAGGCTGAAGCGGTTGATGGCGACGCCGAGCGTCATCACGGCAATCGACGTCCTGATCCAGGCGAGGAAAGTCCGTTCGTTGGCGAGATGATCGCTGATGTGTCGGTTGATGGGCGCGTTCTCCACGGCATTCCCTCCGGACAAGAAAAAGGGCGCGACCCCGAAGGATCGCGCCCCGTTCTCTACCGTCAAGTGACGGCTTAGTTGTACTTCGAGATCTCGAGGCGGCCGACCTGGTCGCGATGAACCTCGTCCGGACCGTCGGCCAGACGCAGCGTACGCTGGTGGGCGTACATGCTGGCCAGCTTGAAGACCTGGCTGACGCCGCCGGCGCCATGGAGCTGCAGGCAGCGATCCACCACCTTGGAAGTGATGTTCGGCACCGCCACCTTGATCATCGCGATCTGCTGGCGGGCTTCCTTGTTGCCGTACTTGTCCATCGCCCACGCGGCCTTGAGGACCAGCAGGCGGGCCATGTCGATCTCCATGCGCATGTCGGCGACATGGGCCTTGGTGACGCCCATCTCCGAGATGCGCTGGCCGAAGGCGACGCGGCTCTTGGCGCGCTTGATCGCCATTTCGAGTGCACGCTCTGCGACGCCGATGGCGCGCATGCAGTGATGGATACGACCCGGACCCAGACGGCCCTGGGCGATCTCGAAGCCACGGCCTTCACCCAGCAGGATGGCCGACTTCGGCACGCGCACGTTGTCGTAGACCACTTCGGCGTGGCCGTGCGGGGCGTCGTCGTAGCCGAACACGTGCAGCATCTTGACGATCTTGATGCCCTTGGCATCGCGCGGCACGACGATCATCGACTGCTGGCGGTAGGCCGGCGCGTTGGGATCGCTCTTGCCCATCAGGATGATGACCTGGCAGCGCGGATCGCCCATGCCCGACGACCACCACTTGCGGCCGTTGATGACATAGTCGTTGCCGTCGCTCTCGATGCGGCACTCGACGTTGCGCGCGTCGGAAGAAGCGACCGCCGGCTCGGTCATGGCGAAGCAGGAGCGGATCTCACCGTTCAGCAGCGGCTTCAGCCACTTCTCCTTGTGCTCCTTCGAGCCGTAGCGGGCGAACACTTCCATGTTGCCGGTATCGGGCGCGGAGCAGTTGGTCGATTCCGACGCGATCGAGGAGCGGCCCAGGACTTCGCAGATCGGCGCGTATTCCAGGTTGGACAGGCCCATCGTGCCGTGGGTGTCGCCGGAGTCGCGGTCGGCCGGCAGGAACATGTTCCACAGGCCGCGCTTCTTCGCCTCGGCCTTGCATTCCTCGATGATCGGCGGGAGCTGCCAGCGATCCTTGGCCTTC
>CALROF020000011.1:0-56392 GCA_943369775.1 Reyranella massiliensis 521 | reverse complement strand
GAGCGGGCGAAAGCCCGCTCTTTTCTTTTGCGTCCTCTCCATTTGAGAGAGCAGGCCCGGCTCAGGACTTGCACGCCACCATGTTGACGAACAGCGTCGGCAAGTAGGTCCGTGAGACGGGCAGGCGCTCGGTCGCCTGGCGCGCCAGCACGGCCTTGTTGTCTTCGTGGTCGAGCACGAGCTGGAAGAGGCCTTGCTCGACGGCGCCGGCCCGCGGATCGAGTTCGGGTTTGCCGTCACGCTCGACGCGATAGGCGACATCGAGCCCGACATCGCCGCCGCAGTAGAAGGCGCTGACGACTTCCAATCGACCGAACAGCAACCGCAGCCCACTCAGCGAGAAGCGCCAATAGTCGTCGGGCGTTGCATGAAAGGCTTGCGACCAGGCGGTCGAAATGTAGGCGATGCCGCCGGGCCGTAGCAGCCGCTCGATGTTGCGCGCGGCCCGCGCAGGATGGCGCGTCCGTTCCAGCACATGGCGGCTGATCACCAGGTCGAACTGTTCCTCATTGAGCTTGCCGCCGAGCGTGCGGGGATCGCTGCAGATGTCGGCAACGCAATCGACATTGGTGCCCTCAAAGACGTCGAGGCCGACAAAACGTGCCTTGGGGCCGAAGCGCTTGGTGACCAGACTCCGCCAGTTGCGCTCGTTGCGATCGGAAAGAAGGCTGCGCGAACCCACCTGCAGCACGCGCGGCACGCGCCGACCGGCCGACTGCGCCACTCGATCGAACAGCAGCTCGATTTCCCGGCTGACGCTCGTGCCGACGACGCGGAGCTCGCTCCTCGGGCCGGACCCTGCTGGCCCGGAAGGGGGTGCGCCGCCGGCGGAGGTCATTGCTGCCGTCTCATTCGCGTACGACCAGAATGTGCATGCGCCGCGGCCCGTGCGCGCCAAGCTCTATGGTCTGTTCGATATCGCCGGTACGTGACGGACCGGTGATGGTGTTGACGGTCCGCGGCATACGGTCCTTTCCGTAACGCTCGCGCAGCCGTACCCAGACATCTTCGTAGCCGCTAACGACATCGCCTTCGCGCAACACCACGACGTGGGTGTCGGGCAGCAGGTTGAGCGACACGGGATGGTCGGGGCCCGAGGCCATCACCAGAGTTCCGGTCTCGGCGATGCCCGCGAAAGCACCTGTGATCGAGACCTGGTCGCTGCCCTCGCCACGGCCGCGCCTGATCGAGAGCATCTTCTGACTTGCCCAGTCGTAGCCTTCGAGCAGAGGCGAGGGCGCCATGGCGACAGTGGCGGGCAGATTGCTGCGTGCAAGGAAGGCTGTCACTTCGCCCGGCACGTCGGTGGCGGCAATCCGTGCCACGCTGGCGTTGTTGAACTCCGCCCATTGGCAGAACAGGGCGACCTTGTCGGCCGGCGCAACTTGCGCGCGTGCGACAGCGGGGCCGCGCGGTGGCTGGGCCAACCGGCTCTGCACGTCCTTCAATCCTTCGCCTGCAAGCTCGCCTCGTTGCAGCGAGCGGCGGATGCCGTTCAGGATCTGTGCGCGGTCGGTGCTCATGGCTGCTTCCTCGCGGCTTTCCATTGCGCGTGGAAGGTGCCGCCCGACGGGGGCGCGGGGAAATCCCGGAAACGAGTCCAGCCGCCGGCCAGCGGCAGGCTGCGATAGCGCCCGTCGGCGCGACCGAACAGAGAGAGCAGGCGATTAGCGATGGCCGTCAGCTTGCGATAGAGGCCGGGTCGTCGCGCTACGAAGCTCCAGAGTGCGAGGCCCTGGCGCACGGCCTTCGGTGTCAGGTGCCGCTCGAACTCGCGTTCGCGCCAGTGCCGCATCAGCTTGGGCAGCGGGATGCGTACCGGGCAAACGCTCTCGCATCGGCCGCAGAAGGTCGATGCGTTGGGCAAATTGCTGGCCTCCTCGACGCCCACGAGCTGCGGCGTCAGCACCGCGCCCATCGGGCCGGGATAGACCCAGCCATAGGCATGGCCGCCGACAGCGCCATAGACCGGGCAGTGGTTCATGCAGGCGCCGCAGCGGATGCAGCGCAGGATGTCCTGCATCTCGGTGCCCAGGACGCCGGAGCGGCCATTGTCGAGCAGCACCACATGATACTGCTCCGGCCCGTCGAGATCGCCGGGCCGCTTCGGCCCGGTATTCAGCGTCGTATAGGCCGACGATTCCTGGCCGGTCGCCGAACGCGCCAGCACGCGCAACAACACGGCGGCGTCTTCTAGCGTCGGGATTACCTTCTCGATGCTCGCCAGCACGATGTGCATCTTGGGCAGCGTGTTGGAGAGATCGGCATTGCCCTCGTTGGTCACCAGCATCGACGAGCCGGTCTCGGCCACCAGGAAATTGGCGCCGGTCAGGCCGACATCGGCATCCAGAAACTTCTGGCGCAGCACATAGCGCGCTTCGGCCACGAGATCGTTGCGCTCGGTCAACCGCTTGTCGAAGCCGAGCTTACGATGATGCTCGAGGAACGTGTCGGCGACCTGATCCTTGGTGAGATGGACCGCCGGCGCGATGATATGGCTGGGCGGCTCGTGGCGGAGCTGGATTATGTATTCGCCGAGATCGGTCTCGATCGGCGCGATGCCCAGCTCTTCGAGATGTTCGTTGAGGGCGATCTCCTCCGCCACCATCGACTTCGATTTGGCGACGGTGCGCGCGCCGACGCTGCGGCAGAGATCGGCAATGATGCGCCGCGCATCGGCGGCAGTCGGCGCCCAATGGACATGGCCGCCAAGAGCGATGACCTTGCGCTCGAACTCCTCCAGATAGAAGTCGAGGTTGGCCAGCGTGTGGTTCTTGATGTCGCGCGCACGGTCGCGCAGCGCCTCGAACTCGGGCAGCCGTTCGGCCGCCTGCCGCCGCCGCTCAGAGAAGCCGACCTTCAGCTTGGAAAGCGAATCCTGCAGGTTCGGATCGGCCAGGGCCGTGCCGACATTCTCCTTGAAGGCATGCGCGGTGGATTGCATCAGCGCGCTCCCGTCTCGGGTTCGCCGATTGCGGGCAGGTCGCCCATGCCGGCCAGCACCTCGGCGACGTGACGCACACGCACCGCACTGCCTTCACGCTGCAGCTTGCCCGCCATGTTCATCAGGCAGCCAAGGTCGCCGGCCAGCAGGGTATCGGCGCCCGTCGCCGCGATGTCGGCCGACTTCTCGCCGACCATGGCGTTGGAAATCTCGGGATACTTCACGCAGAAGGTGCCGCCGAAGCCACAGCAGACTTCCGGCGTCTTCATCTCTCTAAGGCCGAGGCCCTTCACCGAGCCGAGCAGTTGTCGCGGCTGCTCCTTCACGCCGAGCTCACGCAGGCCGGAGCACGAATCATGATAGGTCACGGTGCCGTCATAGCGGGCGGCGACCTTGCCGACATGCAGGACGTCGACCAGGAAAGAGATCAGCTCGTGGCTGCGCGCGGCCAGATCCTCCGCCCGCGCCTTGAGGGCGGGATCGTCGTCGAACAAGGCAGGGTAGTGATGCGACAGCATTCCACCGCAGGACCCTGAGGGAGCCACCACGGCATCGTACCCTTCGAACGCGTCGATGACCTGCATCGCGATGGCCCGGGTGGAGGCGCGGTCGCCGGTATTGTAGGCCGGCTGCCCGCAACAGACCTGCAACGGCGGGACCTCGACGGTGCAGCCCGCTTCTTCGAGGAGCTTGACGGCGGCAAAGCCTACCGCCGGTCGGAAGAGGTCGACCAGGCAAGTGACGAAGAGCGCTACACGGCGCGGAGGGGAGGAACGGTTTTCAGTCGAATTGGACACGCCGACCACCATGGCAGCGGTGAAAATAGGGTGCAACGGCCCCTTGTTTAGAATGATTCTAATCAGATATCTTTGAAGCAAGACCTAGGAGGATGGATGTCTGATCGGCCCGTACTGACTGAAGAGAGCGGCGCACCTACCGCCGACAATCAACGTTCCCAGAGCGCCGGCCCGAACGGCCCGCTGCTGCTGCAGGATCATCACCTGATCGAAAAGCTCGCACGGTTCGACCGCGAGCGCATCCCCGAACGGGTGGTGCATGCGCGCGGATCGGCGGCCTATGGCACGTTCGAACTCACCAAGGATTGCAGCGCCTGGACGCGCGCTCGTTTCCTGAACGGCGTCGGCAAGAAAACCGACACCTTCCTGCGCTTCTCGACTGTCGCGCTGGAACGTGGTTCGGCCGACACGGTGCGCGATCCCCGCGGCTTCGCGCTGAAGTTCTATACCGAAGAGGGCAACTACGATCTGGTCGGCAACGGCACGCCGATCTTCTTCATCCGCGATCCGCAGAAGTTTCCGGACTTCATCCATTCGCAAAAGCGCGATCCCTTCACCAACATGCAGGAGCCGGAGAACGCGTGGGATTTCTTCTCGCATTCGCCCGAAGCGACGCACCAGTTCACCTGGCTGTTCGGTGATCGCGGCATTCCCGCGAGCTATCGCAATCTCGATGGCTTCGGCTCCCACACCTTTCAGTGGGTGAATGCCAAGAACGAAGTCTTCTGGGTGAAGTACCACTTCAAGACCGACCAGGGGATCAAGAATCTCACCAGCGAGGAAGCGGCGCGCATCGGCAGTGAGAATCCCGATCATCATCACCAGGACCTGTTGCAGTCGATCGAGAAGGGCCAGTTCCCGTCGTGGACGGTGAAGGTGCAGATCATGCCGGCGGCTGACGCGGCGAACTACCGCTTCAACCCGTTCGATCTCACCAAGGTCTGGTACTACGAGGACTATCCGCTGATCACGATCGGCAAGCTGACGCTCAACCGCAATCCCGACAACTACTTTGCGGAAGTCGAGCAGGCCGCCTTCAATCCGGCGAACTTCGTGCCGGGCATCGGCCCGTCTCCCGACAAGATGCTGCAGGGCCGTCTGTTCGCCTACGGCGACACGCAGCGCTATCGCCTTGGCATCAATCACACCCAGATCCCGGTAAACCGCACGCGAGTGCCGGGCGGTGCCCACAACTACGGGCGTGATGGCGCCATGCGCTTCGATAGCAATGGTGGCCGCGCCAAGAACTACGAGCCCAACAGCTTCAACGGACCGACCGAAACCAACGAGCCGACCTACGCCCGGATCGAAGTCAGCGGCCTCACCGGGACCCACAAGCCGGTGCTGCACAAGGAGGACAGCGACTTCGTGCAGGCCGGCGCCCTCTACCGGCTGATGAAGCCCGAAGAGAAAGACCGGCTGATTGCCAACATCGCCGGTAATCTCGGCAAGGTCACGCGCGACGACATCGTCACGCGCGCCATTGGCCACTTCCGTGCGGCCGACGCCGACTACGGCAACCGGCTCGAAGCAGCGATCAAGGCGTTTCGCGCCAAGCGCTAAGGACTGAATGACTGTGACGCGGCACTCCGGTGCCGTGTCACGGCCTCAGGTCTTGTTGGGAACGAGAACGATGGCGCGGCCGTCGCCGACCATGCGGCCGGCCCAATCGGCCGCTTGTGCGCCGGCGCCAAAGAAGACGTCGCCGCGCGCCGGGCCTTTGATGGCCGCGCCCGTATCCTGCGCGATCATCAGGCGGCGATAGGGCTCCGTCGTGCCAGGCTTGCGCGCTACCGGGCGCTTGGTGTCGATCCAGATCGGCGTGCCGTAGGGCGTGAGGGTGGGATCGATCGCCATGCTGCGCTGGGCCGTCAGCACCACGCCTTCAGCGCCAATCGGCGCGGAAGTTTTGGTATCCTTGAAGAAGATGTAGCGCTCGTTGCGACGCATCACGTCGCGCGCCTGCTGCGGATTGCGCTTCAGCCAGTCGCGGATGGCGGGCCAGGTCGCATCTTCCCTTTTCATCACGCCCATCTCGACCAGCACCGCGCCAATCGCCGTATAGGGGCGATTGTTGGAGCCATCGAAACCCAGGGTCATGGTGCCGCCTTCGGCGAGCTGAATGCGGCCGCTGCCCTGGACCTGCACCTCGAACAGCCCAACCGGATCCTGCACCCAGGCGATCTCGAGGCCCTTGCCCTTCAGCACACCGCTCTCGATCTCGGCGCGTGTGTAGTAGGGCTTGTCGGTAACGTCGGGCGGCTTGCGATAGACCGGCACCGTGAAGAGACGCGACGGCGCCTTGCTGCCGCGCAGTTCGGGCTCGAAGTAGCCGGTGAACTTGCCGGGAGACTGGACGACCAGCGGGCGGAAATTGTCTTCAAAGAAGAGGCGCGCAGCGCGGGCATCGCCGGCCTTCACGGCGGCGGCCGAATCGCAAATGTTCCTCCACTCGGCGGAGGTAATGGTCTTTTCGCCGCCGTCGGTGGCGATCTTGGTGTCGGGACCGGCCGTCAGTTTGGGGCAGGAACGGCGGAAAGTGACCAGCGCCTCGGCATGCCGATCATCGGCCCAGCCGGGAATTTCGTTGTAGGAGATCGGCGCCATCGCGAGACGCTTCTCGGGCGCGGCACCCGGCGTGCTGGCGCAAGCAGAGAGAAGACCCGCAACGGCCAGCCATGCCGCGCCGCTGGCGAGGACGCTCCAACGCATTATCGGCAACGCCTCCCTCAGCCTTCGCTTTCGGTCTTGATGAGCTGCCAATTCGGATCGCCGGACTTGGTGTCGCGTCGGAATGTCCAGAGGTCCACGACCTTTTGCACTTCGTTCGGATTGCCGTCGACGATCTGGCCTTCGGCATTGCGCACGACGTTGATCTGTTCGCTGACGAAACGCACGGTCACCGCAGCATGCGTGCCCTGCATCTCTGCGCCCGCGATATCCGACGCCTCGAAGCCGATCAGCGTTCCTTCGGCCTTCTCGTTGCGCTCGGCGCGGCCGCGAATGGCGCCCTCGAAGCTCGTGAACGTCGGGCCATCGAGCAGCGGCTTCAGCGTCGCCGTATCGCCGCGCGCGAAGGCTTCGACGATCGCGGTGAAGGCGGCGCGGGCGCCAGCGGCAAAGCCCAGCGGATCGAACGACGGATCGACCGCGCGGATAGCGGCCACGCCGGCCGTTGCCGTCGGCATCACCGTCGCGCGAATGCCGCCAGGACCGCTGGTGGCGCTCGAAGGCCGCTGTGCCGGCTGATTGGCCGTCGGCAGCGGCACGACATTGTCGTTGCCCTGCGCGGCATCGCCACCGCTGCGCGGTGTTGCCGGCGGCGTTGGCGGCGTGAACGGATCACGCGCCGGCGGCCGTTCGTTGCCGGTACGCTTTCCGAGTACAGACCTCAGTCGCAGGATCAAAAAGACCGCGACCAGTCCAATAAGGATGATGTCGTAGTTGTTACCCACGATGGCGCTCCGCCAAGCTCGCTATTCAAGCGTCCTTACCCTGTCCCCAAATTACATAGGCCCCGAATTGGGAAAGGGCAAGGCAACGAGATGCCGCCCCTTTCGGGCCCGGCCGGTCTCAAACGGCGAGAATCACGATATCGACGGGCTCTGAGACACCACTAATCGTACGGCTCATCCGTCGTTCGCGGGGTTCGGCGGGCGTGTAGCCCTGCTTCTCCGCCAATCCATAGGTCGCGGCATCCGTCATGGCGCGCGTATGTTCTTCCTTGTTGTGCTTCTCCAGTTTCGCCGCGAAATTCACGGCGTCGCCGATCACGGTGAATTCCAGCCGCTCGCCGTCTCCTACCGCACCAAAGACGACCCGGCCCGACGACACGGCCAGCCCGATCTGAAGGGGCGCCATGCCTGCGGTTTGACGCTCGCGTGACCATTGCGTGGCGGCCGCGATCACGGCATCGGCGGCACGCAGCGCATCGGCCGCCGCCGTCGGCGACGGAGCAACCGCGCCGAACGAGGCCAGGATGCCGTCGCCTAGGAACTTGTCGATGCTGCCGCCGTGCGCGGCGATCAGCGGGCAGATACGGCCCTGATAGTCCTGCAGGAGCGTCATCACCGCGTCGGGTGCGAGTTGTGTCGAAAGCCGCGTGAAGCCACGCAGGTCGACCGTCAGGATCGCAGTGTCGCGCAGTTCCCCTTCGCCGGCTTTGATCGACATCGACGCGCCCCGGATACGCGCGGCGACGCCGGGGTCGAAGAAGCGCGAGAGATCGCGGGCGGCAACGCCCTCGCTCACCGCCCGCACCAGCAGATAACGCGCGCGCGCGATGGCAAGAGCCAGCACGACGGTTGTCAGCAGAATGGCGATCATCTTGTCGGCTTCGGCGTACAGCAGCAGCGCGTTGCCAGTCATGTACTCGACGAAATCGTCGGTCAGGTTGGGCGGACCGCCGCGGCCGCCGATGGCGTAAAGGACCAGGCCGATCCAGCCCAGGATAGCGACGAAGCCGGTGAATATCACGAAGCGCGCCTCGAAGCGCAGCGCACGCAGGGCAATGAACAGGAATACATAGAGGAGCGTCGGCGCCTTCAGATAGAAGACGGCCGGCTGCGCGTATTTATAGTGAAACGAGTAGATCAGGCCCATCAGCAGGGCCATGTCGGCGATCACCGACAGATAGAGCATCCAGGGCCTGAGCAGGCGCGCATAGGCGAGGCCGAGCCGCACGACGCAGAACAGGCCGTAGATCGCCAGCACTTCGAGTTCGAAGGAGTAATCCTCCTGGACGACACCGGAAGGCATGGCCGTCGATTCGTAGACCGTAGCGACCAGCACGACGATCGCGAGCTGGACCCAGCCGATCAGGATCTCGCTTTGCTCCTGCTGGCGGCGGATCGCTGCCTGCACGCGCTCCGGCAGCTGGCCGGTCCCGGCGCCATCGAACAACCATGCGCGCAGGCGGCCAAGCATCCTCAATCCCTAGCGTTTCTCGAGCCAGAGGCTCGCCGGCAGCGCTTCAGGCAGCCTGGGCAGCCGCGCCACGACCGACGAGGCCAGCCGGTCTGCCAGACGGCGCTCGGCCCAGGCGCTGGCGAACAGAGGCGTGTAGGCGCCGGTCGCCAGCAGGGGCATCACGCCTTGCTGCTCGTTGTAGGCCCGCCAACCCCAGATCGCCGGATAGTCGTAGGGCAGGAAAACGTCGTGGATATGGACCAGCGCCCCGGCCGGAAGCTTTGGCAGAACGCGGTTCAGCAGGATGTCGACGTCGCTGCCGGGCATCAGGATATGGCTGGAGTCGATGAACAGTGCATCGCCCGGCTGCAATCCATCGAGGATTTCCGGCGGTGCGGCCTGCAGGGTCGAGGGCACGACGCGCACGCCGGGCAGATCGGCGATGTCGGCTCGCGGGGCGGGATCGATGGCCAGGATCTCGCCGAGACCGCCCTGGGCCTTCGACAGCAGGCGGGTCGAATGGCCGGAACCGACCTCGACGATGCGGCGCGGCTTGCGATCGCGCACCAGCGCATAGGCAACCGCCGCATCGAGCGAGGGAAACCAGGCTTGGTCGAGCAGGCTCTTCAGCCCTTCGAGCGCGGTGGCCTGGGCGTCGACGGCGTCGAGCACGGCGGTGAAGTCGGCCAGCCTGCTTTCGAAGAGTTGCTCGATCGCGGGATAGGGTGGCTGCGCGCCCGGTGGTGGCAGAAGAGGCGCATAGCGATGCGGGATGAACCAGCCGCGCGGTTTCATGCCGAGCACGGTCGGCAGTCCGAGCGCGAGCCGCCGCCAGCGGCCGCGCAGGCTGAGCCTAGCAGTCATTACAATACGCTCACGGGCTAAGAGTAAGACCTTCGTGGGCGACGATCACGCGCGGCAGGCCGTTCGCGGCCGTGCCCGGACGCAGCGCCGCCGCCTCGCGTGCCACGCCGTCCATAAAGGCATCATCGTGGTTCGGGTCGTGATGGAAGATCGCCAGCGTGCCGACGCCGGCTGCATCCGCGATTCGAACGCCTTCCTGCCAGGTCGAATGACCCCAGCCGCGGTAGCGTGCGTATTCCTCGTCGGTGTAGCTCGAATCGTAGATCATCACATCGGCGCCGCGGCACAGGTCGACGATGGTCTGGTCGCGCTGGCCCTCGCGATGCTCGGTGTCGGTGATGTAGCAGATCGACTTGTCGCGAAAGTCGATGCGATAGCCGGTGGCACCATTGGGGTGGTTGAGCGGCGCGGTGCGAAGGCCGACCGTGCCGCAGGACAACATCTCGCCGGCGGTGAACTCGCGGAACTCGACGCTGGCCTGGAAGACATCGAGCGACACCGGATAGAGCGGCGCCTGCATCAGATGGCCGACGACCTTCTTCAATGTGTAAGGCGCTTCGAGATGACCCGCCCACATGCGCACCGAGTTGCGACGTTCGAACAGTGGCGCGAAGAAGGTGAGACCAGAGATGTGATCGAGGTGCGTATGCGTGAAGTAGATGTCGAGATCGAGCGACGTCTGGCGCGCGAGTTCTACGCCCAGCGTGCGAATACCAGTGCCTGCATCGAAAATAAGTCGGCGGCCACCAGCGGTGACCTCCAGGCATGAGGTATTGCCGCCGTAGCGTGCATATTCAGCCCCGGGGCAGGAGATCGAACCCCGTACCCCCCAGAACCGTACTTTTAACCCGTCGGCCAACGATACCTTCCCGTGCAGCCTTTCGGCGCCAGAGTCCACAGGCCGGTGGTTCCCGTCAACCGAGCCACCGTTGCAGACCCTGTGCCGACCGGCCGGCCCATGATCGCGGGCGTATTGGCCGGAATCCTACGGAGCGGGCCATGCGGCCATTTTTCACGCATTGTCGCAGTCTGAAGTCGAATCTGCGGTCCTACTGCGTTGCCACCCGGCAGCTTCGGAGCAATACTTTGCCTATGGAACCCAACAACCAAGCCTCTAGCCCGACCCCCGGGGCGGCGCTTGGCGCCTCCCGACGCGCCAAGTTCGCCATCGGCCAGGTGGTGAAGCACAGGATCTATCCGTTCCGCGGCGTCATCTTCGACGTCGACCCGGTGTTCGCCAACACCGAGGAGTGGCTGGCCTCGATCCCCGAAGAGGTCCGGCCGCGTCGTGACCAGCCGTTCTACCATCTGCTGGCCGAGAACGCGCAGACGACCTATGTCGCCTACGTGTCCGAACAGAACCTGCTGGCCGACGAGACCGGCAAGCCGGTGTCGCATCCGCAGGTGCCGCAGTTCTTCAAGGAATTGAAGCGCGGCCACTATGTCTCGCGCGACCGCTCGCTGCACTGATCAGCAGAGCGCCGCAGAGACCTGATCGACTGTCGCGGTCCAGCCGACGATAGCGCCCTGGGCGCGAATCATGTCGAGCGTGGCCTTCTTGAATTCCGGGAAGTAGCTTTCGGTCGCGTCCTCGGCCAACAGGCATTCGAAGCCGCGGTCGTTGGCCTCGCGCATCGTCGTCTGCACGCACACCTCGGTGGTGACGCCCGCGAATATCAGGTGCGTGATTCGGCGCTGGGCCAGTATGTCGCCGAGTGGCGTCGCGTAGAAGGCGCCCTTGCCCGGCTTGTCCAACACGATCTCGCCGGGCCTCGCGGCTAGCTCCGGCACGATGTCGGCGCCCGGCTCGCCCGAGATCAGGATACGGCCCATCGAACCTTGGTCGCCGATGCGCATCGACGGCTTGCCGCGCATCAGTTTGGCCGGCGGGCAGTCCGACAGGTCGGGCTTGTGGCATTCGCGGGTATGGACGATCGGCAGGCCGGCGCTGCGGAAGGCGTCGATCAGCCGGCCGACGGTCGGCACGATCTTGGCGAGCAAACTCACATCGTTGCCGAGCGTAGCGCCGAAGCCGCCCGGCTCGATGAAATCGCGCTGCATGTCGATCACGATCAGCGCGAGGCGAGCGGGATCGAACGTGAAATCGAACGGCAGGGCGGCGATCGTCTTCATCCTGTGCTCCCGCCTCAGTGCCCGGCCATGGCCCGGCCGATGGCGCCGACATTGGCCGATGCCGCCGGGGTCTCCAGCGTCAGCTTGCCGTCGAACATGACGACGATGCGATCCGAGAGCTGCAGGATCTCGTCGAGGTCTTCGCTGACGAGCAGCACGGCCGCGCCGCGGTTGCGCGCCTGAACGATGCGGGCGCGGATTTCGGCGACGGCGGCGAAATCTAGCCCGAAGCAGGGATTAGCCACGATCAGCAGGTCGCCTTCGCTCGACAGCTCGCGCGCCAAGACTGCGCGCTGCACGTTGCCGCCGGAGAGGCCGCGGATCGCAGCGTCGGGCCCCGGTGTCTTCACGCGGTAGGTGTCGATCAGCCGGCGGGCGACGTCGCGCATCGGTCCGCGCCTCAGCCGAATTCCATCCGGCGATGCAGGCGCTTGATCGAACGAACGCAGGGCCATGTTCTCTGCCACCGACATCTCGGCGACGCAGGCGTTGCGCAGGGGCTCCTCCGGCAGGCAGGCGATGTTGTGCCGAATCATCTCGGGCCGGGTCGCGGCGTAGCGTTCGCCGTGCACGCGCATCTCGCCTGAGACGGCGTCGCGCTGACCCGCCAACGCCTCGACCAGCTCGCGCTGACCGTTACCCGATACACCGGCGATGCCGACGATCTCGCCGGCCCTGATCTCCAGCGCGAGATCCTCGACCGCGAGCTGGCCTACATTGTCGGCCACGCTGAGGCCTTCGAGGCTCAGTACGGCCTTGCCCGGCGCGCGAGCTTCGCGTTCGACGACAGTCCGGGTCTCGCGGCGGCCGACCATCATTTCGGCCATCATATCGTTATCGAGCTCGCTGGTCGGCTTGGTGCCGATCAACTGGCCGCGGCGCAGCACCGTGACGGCATCGCAGAAGGTGTTCACCTCCCGGAACTTGTGCGTGATCGTGACGATCGTGACCTTCCCGTCGCTCGCCAGCTTCTTCAGCGTGGTGAGCACCTCGTCAGCTTCGCCCGGCGTCAGCACCGACGTCGGCTCGTCAAGGATCAGAAGGTTTCGCTTCAGATAGAGCTGGCGAAGGATCTCGCCCTTTTGCTTTTGCCCGGCCGCCAGGTCCGCCACCGGCATGTCGATCGGCACTGTAAAGGGCGTCGTCTCGAAGAAGGCCTTCAAGGCCCGTCGCTCGGACACCCAGTCGATCACGGCCGGCAGATCGCCGCGAGAGAGGACGAAATTCTCCAGCACCGTCATGTTCGGCACGAGCGTGAAGTGCTGATAGACCATGCCCAGGCCGAGATCGTGCGCCTGACGGGGATGGGCGATGGTGACCTCGCGGCCGTTCAGCAGGATCTGTCCTTCGTCGGCGGCGTAATAGCCCATGGCGCATTTGACGAGCGTGCTCTTGCCTGCGCCGTTCTCGCCCAACAACGCGTGGAACGCGCCAGCCTTGATCTTCACCGATACGTCGTCGAGCGCGGCCAGCGCGCCGAAGCGCTTGGAAAAGCCGATCAGCTCGAGCGACGGCGCGGTCATGCGAGCGCCTTGAGCACGGCGGCCGAATTGGCGACGGCGCCGAATACACCGCCCTGCATCTCCACCATCTTGAGCGCGGCGTCGTGATTGCCCTTGTCAGTGGCGCCGGTGCAGTCCTCGAGGATCAGGCATTCGAAGCCGCGGTCGTTGGCTTCGCGCATGGTCGTGTGGACGCAGACGTCGGTGGTGATGCCGGTGAGCACGAGATTGTCGATGCCGCGGGTGCGCAGCATCAGTTCGAGATCGGTGGCGCAGAAGGAGCCCTTGCCCGGCTTGTCGATGATCGGCTCGCCCGCCATGGGCGCAAGATCGGGAATGATCTCCCAGCCCGGTTCGCCGCGCACCAGGATGCGCCCGCACGGGCCGGGATCGCCGATGCCGGCGCCGATCTGCTGTGAACGCCAGCGCTTGTTAGGCGGCAAGTCCGAGAGATCGGGGCGATGGCCTTCGCGCGTATGGATCACCGTCCAGCCCGCCTTACGCGCGGCGGCAAGAAGCGCCTTGATCGGCTCGATGGGCGCGCGCGTGAGCGAGAGGTCGTAGCCCATCTTGTCGACATAGCCGCCGACGCCACAGAAATCCGTCTGCATGTCGATGATGACCAGCGCGGTGTTGTCGGCACGCAGCGCGCCGTTCCATGGCCAGGGATAGGGGCGGGAGTCGATGTGGGTCTTGCTCATGACGGCTCCTATCGGACGGCGCCCAGTTCGCCGGGCGCGCCGCGCAGGCTTCGCGCGGGCGAGCAGGTGGCGATCATCAGGGCGAGAGTGAGGACATAGGGAGCGGCGCTGAACAGGTAGTAGCCCTGGGTCACGCCGATCGATTGCAGGGCCGGGCTGATGGCGCCGGCAGCGCCGAACAGCAGCGACGCCCAGAGGCAGCGAATGGGATTCCAGCGCGCGAAGATCACCAGCGCCACGGCCATCAGGCCTTGGCCGCTCGACAGACCTTCGTTCCAGCTACCGGGATAGTAGAGCGACAGGAATGCGCCGCCGATGCCGGCGAAGGCGCCGCCGACTGCCGTCGCGAGGAGCCGAACGCGGCCGACCGACGCGCCGATGGCGAGTGCTGCGTCGACGCTCTCGCCCGCCAGCCGCACGATCAGGCCCCAGCGCGTGTTCTTCAGCGCCCAGGCGAGGGCAAAGGCCAGAAGGATGCCGATGATGAAGAGCGGGTTGACCTGTAGCGCCTGGCGGACCTGCGGCACGCTGCTCCACCAGCCGAGGTCGAGCGCGCCGAGATTGACGGCCTTGGGTTGGATGTAGGGCTTGCCGAGGAAGAAGGCGAGGCCGGTGCCGAACAGCATCAGGCCGATGCCGGTGGCGATGTCGTTGACCTTGGGGAGCTGGCAAAGGCCGGCATGCAATGCGCCGAGCATCAGGCCGACGAGTGCCGCCACGAGTACGCCCAGCCACGGCGAACCGCTGGCCAGGGCCGTACCGTAGGCGCTCATGGCGCCCATCATCAGCGTGCCTTCGAGGCCGAGATTGATGCGGCCGCTGCGCTCCGTCAGGCATTCGCCGAGGCTTACGAAGATGAACGGCGTGCTGACGCGAATGGCCCCCGCCAGCATGGCGAGCGGCACACCCCAGATGCCGATGCCGTCGTCCATGCTCAGCGCCCCTCCACGGCCTTGAAGCGCCACAGCCAGCGCCAGGAGCGCCCGTAAAGCGTCTCGCTCGCCAGGATGGCCACGAAGATGATGCCTTGCAGGACCATCACTGCCGCGTCCGGCAGATCGAGCCGGCGCTGCAGCAGGCCGCCGCTGGCGCCGATGCCGCCCAGTAGGATGGCGACGGGAATGATCGCCAGCGGATGATGGCGGGCGAGGAAGGAGACGAGGATGCCGGCATAGCCATAGCCCACGGCGAGCGATGCGTTGGCTTTGCCGTGGACGGCCGCGACCTCGACCATGCCCGCGAGACCTGCTGCCGCGCCGCCGGCAGCGCAAGCCACCAGCACATAGCGGCCGACATTGAGGCCCATCATGCGTGCAGTCCGGGGATTGCCGCCGATGACCTGCATGGCGAAGCCGAAGGTCGTGAAGCGCTGTACGCCGTAGCAGATGAGGCAGGCCACGATGCCGAACGCGAGGCCCCAATGGACATCGGAGCCGCCGATGGCGCCGATCATGTTCTGGTCGCCGATTGGATGGGTCGACGGCTTGTTGAGGCTCGTCGGATCGCGCAGGGGACCTTCGACGAAGTGGTTCAGCAGCGCGATGGCGATGTAGGTGAGCAGCAGGCTGGAGATCGTCTCGTTGACGCCGCGGTACTGGCGCAGCCCGCCCGCCAGCGCGATCCAGGCGCCGCCCATGATCATGGCCGCCCCCGCCATGGTGAGCTGCACGACGAGAGGGGACGCGCCGGACACGGCGACGCCGGCGGCGGCCGCCGCCAGTCCCCCCAGGACCAGCGCGCCTTCGTTGCCAATGATGATCAGGCCCAGTCTGGCCGGCAGCGCCGTGCACAGCGCCGTCAGGATCAACGGCGCCGCACGGGTCAGCGTGTTCTGGAAGGAGAACCAGCTCCCGAACGCGCCCTCGTACATGAGCGCATAGGCTTCCAGCGGATCGACGCGGGCATAAAAAATCAGCAGCAGGCCGAACAGCACCGCCGACGCCAGCAGGGCCAGCGCCGAAACGGCGATGCGTTCGAGAGCCGTACGCATGACGGGCCTTGGTCGCGGCCGACGGCCTTTAGGATGTCGCGCCGAGGACGCCTTCGACCAGGTAGTTCATGCTTTCGAGAGCCGGCTCGGTCTGCGTGTAGGCGGTTCCACCGGCGATGACGGTGTTGCCCTTGTTGTCCTTCAGCGGGCCCTTGTAGATCGAGAAGCTGCCGCTGAGGATTCCACTCTTCACCTCGTCGACCTTTGCCTTGGCCGCTTCCGGCACGGCCGGACCAAACGCCGAGGTGCGGACGAAGCCTTCCTTGAGGCCGCCGCGTACGAAATTGCCCGGCGTTCCGCCCTTCTTCATCGTCTCGACGAAGTCGACGTAGATCCGCTCCCAGTTCCACTCGGCGCCTGTCAGGTAACCCTTGGGTGCGAGCTTCGCCTGGTTGGTGTGATAGCCGCAGGTGTAGATGCCGGCGCGCTCGGCCGTCTCGACGACGACCTTCGGGCTGTCGACATGGCAGGTCACGACATCGACGCCCTGCGCGATCATGCTGTTGGTCGCTTCCGCTTCCTTCACTGGCATGGACCAGTCGCCGGTGAAGATCACCTGGCAGGTGATCTTCGGATTGACCGAGCGGGCGCCCATGGTGAAGGCGTTGATGTTGCGGAGAACCTGCGGGATCGGCTTGGCGGCGACGAAGCCGATCTTGCCGGTCTTGCTCGTGTAACCGGCGACGATGCCGCTCAGATACTGCGCCTCGTCGATGTAGCCGAAGTAGCTGCCGGTGTTCAGCGGATGCTTGCCCTGGGTCCACAGGCCGCCGCAGTGACGAAACTGAATCTTGGGGTACTTCGCCGCCATCTTCAGCATGTGCGGGTCGAAGTAGCCGAACGAGGTCGGGAACACGAGCGTGGCGCCGTCGAGATTGATCATGCTTTCCATCGACTTCTCGACGGCGACCGTCTCGGGCACCTTCTCTTCCTCGACAACCTTCACGCCCGGCATCTTCTTCAGGACGGCGGCGGCCTCCGCATGGGCCTGGTTGTATCCGTAGTCGTCGCGCGGGCCGACATAGATGAGGCCGACGACCAGCGGCTTCTGTGCCTGCGCTGCGCCGGAGAGACCGAACGCCGCCGCACCCGCGACGCCACCCAGAAGAGCCCTACGCCCGATAGTGTACTTGTCGATCATGGTGTGCCCCCTCCTTCGGCCTTGCCGGCCGAAAAGGAGACAGCAAGCAGTATGCCAGCCCCCGAAACGGGGCCAAATCGGCAGGATCTGCGGAAAAATCGCGCAAAAGCCGGCTGTTTAACGGGTCACTTCCGGGGAACTGCCGCGCCGGCGACAGGCCAAGTTGTATACAATTTGGTTAAGTTGCATTCGTTTTGAGCACAGATTGGCTTTTTGTACGCATTGGCATCCTTCTTGTATGTGAAGGCGCATGCGCACCGACAATCCCACCCTGGCCGAGAAGCTCGCCTCGGCAATCGCCGATGGCATCCTGAGCGGCACGCTTCCGCCGGGGGAGCGCCTGGATGAAATGAGCCTGGCCGAACAGCATGGCGTGTCGCGCACCCCGGTACGCGAAGCATTGCGCCAGCTCACCACGAGCGGCCTGATCGACATGCGCCCGCGCAAGGGTGCGGTCGTATCGAAGGTCACGCCGGAGCAGCTCGAGAGTCTGTTCGTGGCGATGGCGGAGATGGAGGCGACATGCGCCCGGCTGGCCGCCATGAGCATGACCCCGATCGAACGGCGGCGGCTGCAGGCGCGACACGAAACCATGACCGCGCTGGCGGCGACGGGAGACATCGAGGCCTATTCCGACGCCAACGTCGCCTTCCATTCCGCCATCTATGCCGGCGCGCACAACGCTCCCCTCGCGGAGTTCGCCCTTGCCCTGCGCCGGCGCGTCGGTCCGTTCCGCCGCGCCCAGTTCCAGATCGGTGGTCGCCTGGAGCGATCCAATCAGGAACATGATGCCGTCGTTCGCGCGATCGTGTCCGGGAACGTCGCGGGCGCACATGCCGCGATGCTGCATCACGTCAGCCTGGTCGAGGATGCGTTCGAGACCTTCTCCGCGATCAACGCCGCCTGACGCGAACGATCAGTTCAGCGGGAACGGGAAGTACTTCTCGTTGATCTTCTTGTAGGTGCCGTCGCTGATCATGTCGGCGAAGGCCTTGTTGAGGGCGTCGCGCAGTTTGACGTCTTCCTTGCGCAGGCCGGCGGAGACGCCGACGCCCAAGGTCTGCGTGTCCTTGATGTCCTGCCCGACCAGTTCGCAGCATTTGCCTTCCGGCTTCTGGCTCCACAGCCAGAGCTGCGCCTTGTCGCCGAACACGGCATCGATCTCGTCGGCAGCGAGCGCCGTCAGCGCTTCCTCGGCGGTGCCGTAGCGCTTGAGTTGAGCAGAGCGACGGAAGCTCTTGTCGGCCCAGTCGGCATGCATCGAATCCTTCTGGATGCCGATGCGCTTGTTGCGCAGGAGCGATGGTGGCCCGTCGAAAGGCGCGCCCTTGGCGGCGATGAAGGCGCCGGGCGAGAGATAGTAACGACGTGACAGACCGAGCCGCTGACGCCGCTCGCGCGTCACTTCCAGCGACGACATGATGATGTCGAACTTCTTTTCGAGCAGGCCGGGGATCAGCTCGTCCCACTTGAGCGCGATGAACTCGCACTCCGCCTTGATGCGCTGGCAGGCGTCCTGCGCCAGCTCTATTTCGAAGCCGGCCGGCATGCCCTTGCGGTCGAGGTAGTTGAAGGGTGGGAAGGCCCCTTCGGTCGCGAGGGTGATCTTGAACGCGGGAGGCGTGAAAGGCGACTTGGGGCCGGGTTTGGCCACGGGCTGCGGCGCCGGCTTGGCTGCCGGTGCCTGCTTTGCGGGTGGGCGTTGCGGTTGCTGCTGTTGTGGCTGTTGTTGTGCCGAGGCGCTGGCGACCATTGCCAGCAGGGCGAAGAGGGGCGTCAGAAACTTCATGCGACCAGCCGCTCCAGAAGGGCGTTCAGGCGCTGCTGTCCAGCCGGCGTGGCGCGCAGATGCGTGGCGTCGACTTCGAGAAACCCTGCGGCCAGCAGCGGCGCCAACCGCTTCTCGCCAACGGCGTCGACGGGATCGGCGCCGGTGACGGCGGCAAAGGTGGCGCGGTCGATACCGTCAGCCAGCCGCAATCCCATCATCAACGCCTCCTCCACCAGATCCCGGCCTTCGACCGACGATGTTTCCGCCGTGCCGTGACCATCACGCTCAACGGCCTCCAGCCAGGCTTCCGGACCGCTCGCACGTCGGGCCGCCTTCTTGGTGGCGCCCTCGGCGAAGCGGCCATGGGCACCCGGCCCGATGCCGACGTAATCCTGATACCGCCAATAGATCAAATTATGGCGGCAGGCAGCCCCTGGCCGGGCATGGTTGGAAATCTCGTAGGCTGGCAGACCGGCCGCGGCGAGCCGTGCCTGGGTATGTTCGTACATCGCGGCCGCTTCATCCTCGACGGGCAGGACGAAGGCGCCGCGAGCATGCTGGGTGAAGAACTTCGTGCCGCGTTCGATGGTGAGCTGATAGAGCGAGAGATGCTCGCCGGCGAGGCCCAGCGCCTGATCCAACTCGGCGGCCCATGCCTCCAGGGTCTGGCCGGGGCGGGCATAGATCAGGTCGAAGGAATGGCGGGCGAAGTGGCGGCGCGCCGTCTCGAAAGCGGCGAGCGCCTCGTCGACCGAATGTTCACGGCCCAGGAACTTCAATGCATCGGGATCGAGAGCCTGGAGGCCAAGCGAGACGCGGTTGACGCCGGCCTGGGCCAGCGCAGCGAAGCGGCTGGCCTCGACCGAGGTCGGGTTGGCTTCGAGCGTGATCTCGATATCGTCGGCGGCGTCCCAGAGCGATCGTGTGCGCGCGATCAGCGCCGCGACGGTGTCCGGCTCCATCAAAGAGGGTGTCCCGCCGCCGAAGAACATGGTTTCGACGCGGCGGTCCGGCGCTTCGCGCGCCGCATGCTCCAGCTCGGTGAGCAGCGCCTGGCGCCAACGCGCCTGCTCGACGCCGTCGCGAACGTGACTGTTGAAATCGCAGTAGGGGCACTTCGATTTGCAGAAGGGCCAGTGAACATAAACGCCCAGAGGCGTCGCGCTCATCCGAAGCAGGCCTCGACCATCATCCGGAACGCCCGCCCGCGATGGCTAATCGCGTTCTTCTCGGCGTCGGACATCTCCGCCGTGGTGCGCGTGTCGCCCGTCGGCTGGAAGCAGGGATCGTAGCCATGGCCGCTGGTGCCGCGCGGCGGCCACACGATCGAGCCGTCGAGCGTGCCGTGGAAGAGTTCGAGATGTTCGTCGGGCCACGCCAGCACCAGCACGCAATGGAACGTCGCTCCGCGGGCGTCGTCGGTGTTGGGCGCGCCACGCGCGGCCAGCTCGTCCTGGATGCGGCGCATGCCGACCATGGCATCGCGCGTCGGGCCTTCCCAATCGGCGGTGTAGAGGCCGGGCTGATTGTCGAGCGCGTGGACGCTGAGGCCCGAATCGTCGGCCAGGGCCGGGAGGCCGCTGGCGCGTGTCGCGGCCAGCGCCTTGATCGTGGCGTTCTCCTCGAAGGTGCTGCCGGTCTCGTCGGGTGCCGCCAGGTCGAGGTCGCCAGCCGAGACGATCTCAACGCCGAAGGGCGACAGCATGGTGCGGATCTCGCCCGCCTTGCCGCGGTTGTGAGTTGCCACGACCAGTTTCGGCAGGACGAAGCGACGGGCCATCAGGCTTTGCCGACCGCCGTGCGCTGCAGCACTGTAAGCTCGCCGATGCCCTTCTTGGCGAGGTTCAGGAGTTCCATGAACTGCGCTTCGGTGAACGGATCCTGCTCGGCCGTGCCCTGGACTTCGACGATGCCACCGTTGCCGGTCAGCACGAAGTTGGCGTCGGCCTCGGCCTTGGAATCCTCAGGGTAATCGAGGTCGAGCACGGCCTTGCCTTCCCAGAGGCCACAGGAAACGGCGGCGACCTGCCCCGTAATCGGATTTACCGCCAGCTTGCCTTCCTTGATCAGACGCTCGAAGGCGAAGTGCAGCGCCACCCAGGAACCGGTGATGCTGGCGGTGCGGGTGCCGCCATCGGCCTGCAGCACATCGCAGTCGATGTTGATCTGGCGCTCGCCCATCGCCTGCAGGTTGACCACGGCGCGCAGCGAGCGGCCGATCAGGCGCTGGATTTCCTGCGTGCGGCCCGATTGCTTGCCGCGCGCGGCTTCACGGTCCGTGCGTGTGTGCGTGGAGCGCGGCAGCATGCCGTATTCGGCCGTCACCCAGCCCTTGCCGGAATTGCGCATCCACGGCGGCACCTTCTCGTCGATCGAGGCCGTGCAGAGCACATGGGTATCGCCGAACTTCACCAGGCAGGAGCCTTCCGCGTGGCGCGAGAACCCTGGTTCCAGCGAAACCGGGCGAAGCTGGTCGGGGGCGCGGCCGGAAGGGCGCATAAGAGGTCTCCTGACGGGGTGAGGCCGGTGGGTGTAACGCCGGCCTTCATTGACCGCAATGCCTGCACTACCTACATTTTTTGCCATGGCAATCCACCGTATCGGTATTCAAGGAGGCGGCCTCGCCGAGACGCCGGCGGGGCCACGGCAGGCGGCTTCGGTCGCGGAGCTGAACGACCGGGCGCGCGAAGTGCTGCGCCATGTCGTCGAGAGTTATGTCGAGACCGGCGAGCCGGTCGGCTCGCGCGCGTTGACCCGCAAGCTTACCGAGACGCTCTCGCCTGCCACCATCCGCAACATCATGGCCGACCTGCAGGATGCCGGCTTGCTTTACGCGCCGCACACCTCGGCGGGTCGCCTGCCGACCGACGCGGGCCTCAAGCTGTTCGTCAACGGCCTGCTCGAAATCGGCAATATCTCCGAGGAGGAGCGCGAATCGATCGAGGCGCGTTGCGCCACGGTCGGCCGCAGCGTCACCGAGGCGCTGGACCAGGCGACCCCGATGCTGTCGGGCCTGTCGCGCTGCGCCGGGCTGGTGATGGCGCCCAAGACCGAGCATCCGCTGAAGCATATCGAGTTCGTCAATCTCGGCCCGGGTCGGGCGCTCGTCGTCACGGTCACGCAGTCGGGCCATGTCGAGAATCGCGTGATCGACACGCCGATCGGCATGCCGCCGTCCGCGCTCACCGAAGCCAGCAATTATCTGAACGCGCGTCTGAGCGGCCGGACCTTCGACGAAGCGCGCCGGTTGATCCTCGAAGACCTGAAGCTGAAGCGCGCCGAGCTGAACGACCTGACGGCGCGCGTGATCGAGTCGGGGCTGGCCACCTGGGCCGGCGAGCCCGGCGGTGGCGGCGCGCTGATCGTGCGCGGTCAGGCGCGGCTTCTCGAAGACATCACCGCAATCGAGGATCTGGAGCGCGTGCGCCTCCTGTTCGATGCGCTGGAACGCGGCGAGAGCTTCGTGCGACTGTTGGAACTCGCCAACGTGGCGTCGGGCGTGCAGATCTTCATCGGCGCCGACAATCCGCTGTTCGCCAACACCGGCTGCTCGATGGTGGTGGCGCCGTTCCGCGATTCGCAGGAGCGCATTCTCGGGGCCATCGGCGTCATCGGTCCGACGCGGCTCAACTACGCGCGTATCATCCCGCTGGTCGACTACACCGCACGGGCCATCGGCCGCGTGGTGGGCTGACCAGGTGGGCTGACTACCAGTCCCTTTCGTCGAAGTCCTTGAGGAGCTTCATTTCGTCCTCGGTAGCCGAGGTGGGCCGCGCTTCTTCGTCTGCCGGATGTGCCAGCACGCGCAGGCGCGTTTCGCGGGTGAGCAGCGGCAGTAGTTCCAAAAGATCGTCGCGGGCGAAGGCGACGCAGCCCTGGGTTGGGCTGTAATCCTCGCGCGCAATGTGGAGGAAGATGGCGCTGCCCCATTCACCTTCGGGCGGATCGTCATTGTAGCCGACCACGACCACGAGGTCGTAGAGCTCGTCCTCGCGCCACATCTTCTCGTGGCTCCACTCGTTGGGGATATGGACCAGGCGATTGTACGTGGGCGCACGCGGGTCGTCGCACCAGCCGTCATGTTCGTTGATCGGCCGCGCCGGCAGCTGGGTCTTGGGCAGGACCACCCGGTCGTTGCGGAAATAGATTCGGCGCAGCGGAAATTCGCCAACGGGCGTGGCGGCATCCCCCTCGACCTTGTCCTCGCGTATGCCACCTGCACCCAGCGTGCAACGCCACCGGCGCTCCCCCAGGCGGGCGCTCGCCTGTGAGGTTTCGGCCGAATCGGCCTGCACGATCAGGACATTTTCGTCGGTCATTGTCTGCTACTCCGATGCCCTTCATAAAGGCACGCTCTTGAGGGAGAAAGCGATGGCTTATGTCGTGACGCCGCCGGCCACGGTCGGCGTGCCGGTCAACGGAACCGGCGATCTGTTTCCGGTGCGTCGTATCTTCTGCGTCGGCCGCAACTATGCTGCCCATGCGCGCGAGATGGGCCATGATCCCGACCGCGAGCCGCCGTTCTTTTTCACCAAGCCGGCCGATGCCATCGTCATCTGCGCCGACCCGAAGAACCCGACCAAGGTCGCCTATCCGCCGGCCACCAAGAACCTGCACCACGAGATGGAGTTGGTGGTGGCGATGAAGTCCGGCGGCTCGGACATCCCCGTCGAGAAGGCGCTCGAGCATGTGTTCGGCTACGGCGTCGGCCTCGACATGACGCGCCGCGACCTGCAGAACCAAGCCAAGGACATGGGCCGCCCGTGGGACATGGGCAAGGGCTTCGACCAGTCCGCCCCGATCGGCGAGATCTTTCCGGCCGCCAAGATCGGCCATCCGTCGAAGGGCACCATCCAGCTCGACGTCAACGGCAAGACCCGCCAGAAGTCGGACCTCAACGCGCTGATCTGGAGCGTGCCGGAGACGATCTCCTATCTCTCGGGTCTCGTCGCGCTGGCTGCCGGCGACCTGATCTACACCGGCACGCCCGACGGCGTGGCCGCCGTCGTCAAGGGCGACACGCTCGCGGGCTTCGTCGACGGTTGCGGGACCGTGACCTGCACGCTGGTTTAGCTCGTCCTTGCTCTGTTTGCCCGCCAGCGCGTGTGAACGCGCTAAAGCTGCTGCGCCTTGAAGGTATCGCACTTCCGCGGATCGCCACTCTCGAGGCCGATGCGGAACCAGCGGGCGCGTTGCGCGCTGGTGCCATGGGTGAAGCTGTCGGGGACGACGCGGCCCTGCGCCTGACGCTGTAGCGCATCGTCGCCGATCGCCGTCGCGGCGGCCAAAGCCTGCTCCACGTCCTTGTCGTCGATCATCCGGCCGCCGCGCTGCGTGTCGGCGCGGTTGGCCCAGACGCCGGCAAAGCAATCGGCCTGCAATTCCGTGCGCACGGAGAGCGCGTTGCCATCGCGCCGGCTCATGCTCTGACGCATCTGCTGCACCTTATCGGAGATGCCGAGCAGCTTCTGAACGTGATGGCCGATCTCGTGGGCGATCACATAGGCCTGCGGGAACTGCCCGGGTGCGCGGAAGCGGCGCGCCAGTTCGTCAAAGAAGCCGAGGTCGAGATAAACCCGTTGATCGGCCGGGCAATAGAAAGGCCCCATCGCCGCCTGGCCGACGCCGCACTCGGTGCGCGTGGCGTCGCGGAAGAGCACGAGCTTGGGCTCGCGATACTGCCCGCCCAGCTCGCGGAAGATATCGCTCCACACATCCTCGGTGCTCTTGAGTACGCGCGAGACGAACTGCGATTCGGCATCGGTCGGGGTCGCCGAGGCGGACGGTCCGCTTTGCGATGGCGCCGAACGCGGTGCCGGGGAGGGGGCCGGCGAATAGCTCGCCCCACCACCACCGCCGGTAATGTCGCTCAGGATCGCGCCCGGATCGGCGCCCATGATCATGGCAATGACGACAAAGGCCACCAGGCCGAAGCCGCCCTTGAACAGGCCGCCGCCCCCGCCGCCCATCGGGATGGGAAAGCCGCCGCCCATGCCACCGCCGCCACCCATGCTGTCGTCGCTGCGGCGATCCTCGATGTTGCTGCTCTGGTCGCCATCCATCTGCATGGCCGGTCTCCCTCACCGAGATCGTAACGTCGAGTTCATCACCGGATCGTCTATAGTGCCGGGCAATGAGTCTCACCATTGCTACCTGGAACATCAATTCGGTCCGGCTACGGATCGCCAACGTCGAACGTTACCTGAAGTTGCGCAAGCCCGATGTGCTTTGCCTTCAGGAAACCAAGTGTCCCGACGAGTTCTTTCCCCACGCGGCCTTCGAGCGGATGGGCTACGTCCATCGCCTCGTCCAGGGCATGAAAGCCTATAACGGCGTGGCGATCCTCTCCAAGGTGCCGTTCACCGGGACCAATATTCACCATCGCTGCGGCAAGGAGGATTGCCGGCACGTCGAAGCCGCCCTCGATATCGGTGGCGATCCGATCCTGCTCGACAATCTCTATATCCCGGCCGGCGGCGACATCCCCGACCCTGATCTCAATGTGAAGTTCGCGCACAAGCTCGATTTCTACCGCGAGATGGCCGGCTGGTACGCCGATCGCAAACCGCGTCCGCGCGTGCGCAAGGGGCTGCGCCGTATCACCGTAGGCGACCTCAACGTTGCGCCGCTGGAGCATGATGTGTGGAGCCACAAGCAGCTCCTGAAGATCGTCTCGCACACGCCGGTCGAGGTCGAGTTGTTCGGTCGCCTGCAGGCTTCGCTCGACTGGATCGACGTGCCACGCCAGTTCGTGGCGCCCGACAAGAAGCTCTATTCCTGGTGGAGCTATCGCAACAACGACTGGCGCGCCTCCAATCGTGGCCGACGCCTCGACCATATTCTCGCCAGTCCGGCGCTGGCCGGCGCGATTTCCAGTCATCATATCGATGTAAATCTGAGAGACTGGGACCTCGCATCGGATCACGTCCCGGTGTCGGCCACCTTCGAGGTTTGAAGCGAGATCTGAGGGGAGATCATATGTCGATCGTCATAACTCTGGTCATTGGCCTGATCGTCGGCCTGCTTGCACGCTTTCTCACGCCGGGCCCCAACCCGCACGGCATCATCGTCACGATCGTGATCGGCATCGTCGGCGCGGTGATCGCGACCTACGGCGGCCAGGCGCTGGGCCTCTATCAACCTGGTCAGGCGGCCGGCTTCATAGGCTCTGTGGTCGGCGCTGTCGTGCTGCTGGTGATCCTGCGCCTTATCCAGCGCTAGCCGACCCGGTAGAGGAAATACCGGCCCTCCGGCACGCCGGGGGGATCGGGCAGGCGCTGCCAGCGTGCGACGTCGAGCACCTGGTTGGCGAGGACATAGCCCCCCTTGGCGGCCAGCGCATCGAGCGCCGGGCCGAGCCATTTGCCCATCGCAACGTTGGCCTGATGATCGCCTGTGCCAAGGTCGGTGTGGATCAACGCCGCCGTGGCGCCGAGCCTCGCCGCTGCACGCGGGATCGACTCACTCGCCTCACCGAGAAACAGCCGGTCGTCGGGCGGGATGCAGTCGGGATGAGCCGCCACCTTGCGCTCGAACACGAAGATGTCCCGGTCGGGAAACAGATCGCGCAGATGGTCGTAGGTGCGCCCGTTGCCCAGTCCGACCTCTAGGATCGGTCCGGGCAGCGCGTCGATGGCGGGCTTCAGGAAATTGAGGCAATCGCGCTGCGCCTTCATGCGCGCGATGAAACTGTCGAGACGACTCATGCGTGATATTTAGGCCGCCGCCCTTGTCGCCGCACGCAGCTTCTCGTTGGTGTCTTCCAAGCGATGCGCCAGCTCGCGCATGATCTCGACCGCCATCTGCGGGAACTCCGCGACCAGGCGGTAGAACATGTCCTTGGTGATCTTGAGCGTGCTGAGCGGCTCGCGCGCCTTGATGGTGGCGGTGCGCGGCACGTCGCACAGGATGGCGATCTCGCCGAAGAAGCTGTTGCGCTGCATCTCGGCGACGGTGATCTGACCGTTCTCGGTGTCGATCAGCACATCGGCGACGCCGCCCAGGATGACGTACATCGTGTCGCCGGGATCGCCCTGGTGGCAGACCTCCTGGCCCGCGGCAAAATTCACGCGCTCGCTGGTGAAGGCCAGCAGCTTCAGCTTTGCCTGCTCGACCTTGGAGAAAATAGGAACGCCCTTCAGTAGCTCGACTTCTTCGTTGAGGTTCATCGTGTCCTCCTCGATCCGCTACGCCGACGCCATCAGCTCGGCATAGAGCCCACCCTTTGCCGCCAGGTCCGACGGCGACCCCTGGGCGGCAACGCGCCCGTTTTGCATGACGACGACCTGCTCGAACGGCTCGGCCTGGTTCGCCCGGTTGGCGATCCACACGACGCCGCGCCCCTCCTCGGCTGCCGTGGTCAGGATGTTGTCGCGAATGCGATCCTGCGTGCGGCCGTCGAACATGGCGACCGCCTCGTTCACCACCAAAAGCTGCGGCCGCTTGATCAGCGCGCGAGCGATGCCGAGTTTCTGGCGCTGCGTCGCCGGCAGGCGCTTGCCCCCGACGCCGACATTGTACTCCAGGCCGACATCGATCACCGAATCGCGCAGGCCGAGTTCGTTCAGCACTTCGGCGGTGAGGGTGCCGATGCGTTCGCCGGCCTGCGCCTGGCCGTAGACCAGGCGGCCGAACAGGATGTTGTCCTGCAGGGTTGCTGCGCTGTTGTAGCGGCCGAAATCATAGAATTCGACGGCGTTGCGCAGGCTCTCCGGGAGGCCCTCGGCGAAGCTGCGCCGGGCCTGCAGGATGCGCTCTTCCATTTCCGCGTCGATCAGGCCGAGACGATGGCGCGCCTCGATATAGCGGAACGGCAGGGTCATCAGGCGTGTGCGGTCGGCTTCGGGCACCGCCTCGATGCCCTTGCCGCCCAACCGTTGCAGCAACAGCCGCACATTGGGCAGCTCGTCGGCCGAGATGAAGCTGTACTGCTCGAACAACGGGTTGTCCGGCGACAGGCCGGAGAAGAGTTCGACCATGGTTTCGGCAATCGACAGGCCCATGCGCTGCAGGTCGAGGTCGAGGCCTGTGGCCTGCAGTACCGAGCGGACGTAGGGGTCCGCCGCGATATTGTCGCCGTCGAACTGCTTGCCGACCGCGGTGCCGAACAGCAGGTTCTCCGCGACCGAGAGGTTGCGGATGTAGTGGTCCTTGTCGAACGGCTCGACGAGGCCGGCATAAGTGCCGTCCTTCAACCGCTCGTGCAGCGCATGGCGCGCCTTCAAGATCTTCTCCGCAAGGTCGGGCCGCATCGCGGCGTCGACCGTACCGCGCAGGCCCAGCGAATAAATGTCCTCGTCGAGCTCGACCTGCTTCAGCACCGCGACCAGGCGCGGCAGCAGGTCGGCCGGGCCGGTGGCGCCGGCCAATTCGTAGTCCACCCAATCGGCGTTTGGATCGAGCGGCGGATTGCCGGCGCGCTCGGATTCCTTCCAGAAGATCTCGCGCACGGCCCTGGCCGTTTCGTCGTATGTGGCCGGGGCGACGGGCCGGAGTTTCAGGCCGAACAGCAGGTTCTCGCGGACCGTCAGCGGGAACAGGTAGGTGTCCTGGCCGACATAGGCGACGCGCGCGCCCAGCACATACTCGGGAAGCTGGAAGAAGTCCTTGCCGTCGATCTTGATCGAGCCGCCACTCGGGAGGGCCTGGCGCGCCAGCACCTGCCCCAGCACGTCCTTGCCCGAGCTGGCTGCGCCAATTACCGCGCAGCGCGCCGTTGTCGGGAGGGTGAGCGATACGCTGTCGAGCTGCTTCACGCGCCCATCTTCGGAAACCACGACGCCGGCCAGGGCAAGTTCCTTGCCGAGCGCCGGCGGAGGACCTTCGGGGACGGCCTGCAGCTCCGGCGGCATCATGCCCTCGGGCTGGAACTGGTCGATCACCTGCTCGTACTTGATCTGGACGTCCTGGCGCTGCTGGTCCCAGTCGATCAGTTCCTTGATCGGGGACGGCAGGTCCTTGTAGGCGAGCAGCACGCCGACCACGGCGCCCACATCCATGTGGCCGGTGATGGCGAAGTAGCCGCCCACCAGGTAGATCGCGAACGGCGTCGCCTGCGACAGGATGTTGTTCCAGAACTTGGCGACGAACTTCTTCTGGTAGAGATCGAAGCGGATCTTGAAGATCCGGCCCAAGCGCTCCGTAATGTCGGCGCGCTCGTAGTTGGCGGCACCGTGAATGTGAATTTCGTTGATGCCGTCGGCGGTTTCCGCGATGCGGCCGGCGAGCTGCCGGGCGGTGATTTGGCGCTCCCGACCGAGGATCAGCACGGGCTTCCGGAGCCGCGGGATGATCATCATCTGCGCCGCCAGCAGCACGATCACGATGATTCCGAGCGTCCAGCTCTGCAGCATGATGAAGATGATGGCCGTCAACGCCTGGCCGCCGAGGAACATCGGCTGCACGTAGGCATCGCCGATGAAACCGCCGAGCGGCTCGACCTCGTCCTTGATCATGGTCGCCAGCTCGGCCTGCTTCACTTTGCGGAAGTGAGCCGGCGGAAAGCGCAGGATGCGGTCGTAAAGTTCGTAGCGTAGGCGGCGCAGCATGCGCTCGCCCATGCGGCCTTTCTGGGTGTTGATCGTCTTTTTGAAGAGGCCATTGACGATGACGGCGCCCAGGAAGACGAAGCTCATCGCCACGAGATATTGAAGCTGATCGACCTGAAAGCCGTCGAAGAGGCGGATCACCCTGCCGGGCAGGAAGGCCGAGAGGTCGAACTCCCAGACCAGGAAGGGGATGGTCTGATGGTTCTTGAAGGCGTTGCCCTGGATGCCATTGTTGATGACGTCCTTCGGGACGGTCAGCGACAGGAAGTAAAAGACCTGGGCCAATACAACGAGCGCCAGGATCACGACCTGCTCGGGCCGGCTGTAGCGCCAGATGTAAGCGAAGAGACTGCGTTCCATTGATTCCCGCACTACGGCGATCTCGCCTCCCGTATAGGCGATCAGGCCCTTGATTACATTCGGTTTTTTCGGGCGATTGCCAGCCTGGAAATGGGTGGGGGTGCGCAGTGGCCCGCCCTTATGGCATAATCGACGCAGACATTACCGGTCGGGGCAGGAGGCGCTTCGGCAACGGGAGACGCACTTCATGTCCGTAAGCGGCCGGTCAAAGCGTGTGCTGCTGTATAGCCACGACTCCTTCGGTCTCGGCCATGTGAGCCGGTGCCGTACCATCGCCAATGCGATCGTCGAAGCCGACCACACGGTTTCCGTCCTGATCGTTTCGGGGTCGCCGATCATCGGTTCCTACGAGTTTCGCTCGGGGATCGACTTCGTGCGCATTCCCGGCGTCGTGAAGCAGATCGACACCGGCGAATACGATTCGGCCAATCTGCGGGTGAACGTCGAGCACACGCTCGAGATGCGGACCCGCATCATCCGCGACACGGCCGATATCTATCGGCCTGACCTCTTCATCGTCGACAAGGAGCCGCTTGGCCTGCGTGGCGAGGTCGGCCCGGCGCTGCACTTGCTGAAACAGCGCGGCACCCCGCTGGTTCTGGGCCTGCGCGACGTCATGGACGACCCTGCTCAGCTCGCCAAGGAGTGGGAGCGCAAGAATGTCGTGCCGGCGTTGCGCGACCTCTACGACGAAATCTGGGTCTACGGCCTGCCGCAGATCAACAAGCCGCTGACGGGTATCGAAGTGCCGCCGTCGGTACGCCACAAGATGATCTACACCGGGTACCTGCGTCGCGAGCTGCCGTTGCACGGCGACGTGCCGCACGAGAGCGAGGACATCGACGGGCCGTTCATCCTGGTGACACCGGGCGGCGGTGGCGATGGCGTCGAGCTGGTCGATTGGGTTCTGTCTGCCTATGAAACCGACTCGAACATCCCCTACGGTGCGGTGATCGTATTCGGCCCGTTCATGTCAGGGGCGGCGCGCGAGGCCTTCAAGGAACGCGCGGCCAAGTTCCGCAACATCCGCACGCTCACCTTCACCAACAATCTCGGTGCGCTGATGCATCGGGCCGCGGGCGTCGTCGCCATGGGCGGCTACAACACCTTCTGCGAGATCCTGTCCTTCGATAAGAGGGCCATTATCGTGCCGCGTACGCGGCCACGGCTGGAACAGTTCATTCGCGCCCGCGCCGCCCGCAACGTCGGTCTGCTCGAAATGCTCGATGCCGATCGCGGCCGCGACCCGCAGCATATGGCGACGGCGCTGCGTCAATTGCCGCAGCAGGGCCTGCCGAGCGAGGTCGTGGTGCCTGGCCTGCTCGACGGCCTCGGCAACGTCTGGCGCCTCGTCTCCAAGCAGCTCGCTAATCCTCATCGCGGACCCGCTTCGCTCGACCTGCCGGAAGCACAAGCCGGCTCGGCCGCGACAGACACGGCATCGCCTTCGTCGCGCGCCAGGACCTGATATCCGGGCGTACATGTCTAAAAGTTCCGGTTTGAAAACAGAGGCCGCTCGCGTCGCGGTCATCCTCAAGGGCTGGCCGCGCCTGTCGGAGACCTTCATCGCCCAGGAGCTAGCGGGGCTGGAGGCGCGCGGCGTGGCGCTCGAACTCTGGTCGATGCGCCATCCGACCGACAAGGAACGCCATCCAGTGCATGACAGGGTGAAAGGCCGTGTCGTCTACTTGCCGGAATATCTCAAAGACGATCCGCGCCGTGTCTTTGCCGGCTGGCTGAAAGCGCGACGGCTTCCCGGCTACGGCGCGGCCCGGCGGAAATTCCTCGCCGATCTCCGGCGTGACTTCACGCCGAACCGGGTTCGCCGCTGGGGGCAGGCGTTGGTGCTGGCGGCCGAGCTGCCGCCCTCGATCGAGCGGCTCTACGCACATTTCCTGCACACGCCGGCCTCGGTGACGCGTTATGCCGCCACCATGCGCGGCCTGCCGTGGAGCGTGTCGGCACATGCCAAGGACATCTGGACCAGCGAACCCTGGGAAATGAGCGAGAAGCTCGCGGACTGCGCTTGGCTGGTGACCTGCACGAACCTCGGCCTGCAGCGCCTGAAGGAGCTGGCGCCGCGTCCGGAACGGCTGCGCCTCGTCTATCACGGGCTCGACTTTGCGCATTTGCCGCCGCCACCGCCGGCAAGACCGCGTCGCGACGGCACGGACCCAGGCGATCCCGTCGTCTTGCTTTCGGTCGGCCGCAAGGTCGAGAAGAAAGGCTATGGCGATCTCCTCGATGCGCTTGCCCGCCTGCCGAGCAGCTTGCAGTGGCGCTTCGAGCATATCGGCGCGGGCAGCCTCTCCGACGCTCTGAAAGCGCAGGCGTCGTCGTTGGGCGTTGCCGATCGCTGCACGTGGCGCGGCGCCCAACCTCAGAAGGAAGTGTTCGCCGCCCTGCGGCGCGCCGATCTATTCGTGCTGGCCGCGAAGAAGGCGGCCGATGGCGATCAGGACGGTTTGCCCAATGTATTGATGGAAGCCGCCTATCAGGGCCTGCCGCTGGTTTCGACCTCGGCGGCGGCGATTGGCGAATTCATCGAAGACGGCGAGAACGGATTGCTCGTTCCGCCGGGCGCGCCGGACGCGCTGAGTGCAGCGCTGGCCCGCATGATCGGCGATCCCGATCTGCGCCTGCGCCTCGCCGAATCTGCAGGCGAGATCGTGCGCACACGTTTTTCCTTCGAAGCCGGCGTCGACTGGATCGCCTCGTCGCTCGGTGAGCCGCGTTCGTCACAGCAATCTACTGCTGCCGCGCGCGCTGCGGCGTAGCGCCATGCGCGTTCTCCTGCACACGCCGTTGAAGTCACCCGACAGCCCCGTGCCGTCGGGCGATCGCGAGATGGCACGCGGCCTTTCCCGGCTGTTGCGACGCTTGGGCCACGACGTCCTCATGCCGGCCGCGAGCCGCGTGCCGCCGGGCGTGCCGGCAACCGACGCCCACATCGCCCTGGAGCGCCAGGCGCGGGCCCAGGCGGCGCGGCTGATCGCGCATTGGAAGGCGCTGCCAGCCCATCATCCGCAGCGCTTCGATCTCTGGTTCACCTACCATTGCTACTATCGCAAGCCCGACTGGCTGGGGCCCGTGGTGACCAGCGCGCTGGGCATTCCCTATGTGATCGCCGAAGCCTCGCACGCTCCGCGCCGCGCCCAGGGGCCAACCCGGCTCGGCCATCGCGCGGTCGAGCGGGCGCTGGCTGCCGCCGATCTCGTGCTGACCCTGAACCCGCGCGACGTGCCCGGCGTGAAAGCCCGGCTGCGGCCCGGCGCCCGTCAGGCCTGGCTGCCGCCGTTCATCGACACGACGCCATTTCGTCATCCGTCGCGACGCGCCCCGGACCGGCCGCCATTGCTCCTGAGCGTCGGCATGATGCGCACGCGCGACAAGGCAGACTCCTATCGCGTGCTGGCGCAAGCCTTGGCGAAGATAAGGGACCGTCCCTGGCGGGCGCTGTTGGTTGGCGACGGTCCGGCACGACCCGAAATTGAAGCGCTCATGGCGCCGCTGGGCGACCGCGTCGTGTTTGCGGGCGCGCGATCGCATGCGGAATTGCCGGCGATCTATCAATCGGCGGACCTTTACCTTTGGCCGGCGATCAACGAAGCCTATGGCATGGCTTTCCTCGAAGCGCAGGCGGCGGGTCTTCCCGTGGTCGCCGGCCGCACTGGCGGCGTACCGGCTGTCGTGGCCGATGGCGTCACCGGCCTGCTGACGCCGATCGGCGACGCCGACGCGTTTGCCGCGGCCGTCGCGCATCTACTCGATGCGCCGCTGGAACGCGCGCGTTTCGCCGGCGCCGCTGCGGCGCGCGTGGCGGCCCATCACGACGAGCGTGCCGCGGCACGCGCCCTGGCTGTGGCGCTCCGGACCTTGCGATGACGGGCATTCCTTTCGCCATCCTGCGGCATGGGCCGACCGACTGGAACGCGATGGGCCGCCTGCAGGGCCTGACCGATACCAACCTCAGCCGCGACGGCGAGGAGCTGGTGCGGTGCTGGCGCCTGCCGCCACCGGCCGACGGCTGGAAGCGGATTTGCAGTCCGTTACAGCGCGCCCGCCGCACGGCGGAGCTGCTTCGGCCGGCGATGCCGGTCGGTACCGACTCCGCCTTGCGCGAGATGAGTTTCGGCGTCTGGGAGGGCCGGACCCTTGCCGACTTGCGTGCCGAAGGCGGCGAGAGCTTTGCTGCTGCGGAAGCCGCTGGCCTCGATTTTCAGCCGCCGGGCGGTGAGTCGCCGCGCGCCACCATGGTTCGCCTCGCCGGCTGGACCTCGACCTTGCACGAACCCGTTGTCGCCGTGTCGCATAAGGCGGCGATCCGTTCGCTGCTGGCGCTGGCCACTGACTGGGACATGCTGGGTCGCCCACCCCACAAGCTCGATTGGCGCTCGGTGCATTTTTTCGTGGCGACGGGCAACGGCAAGGTCGCGATCGACCGTCTCAATGTGCCGTTCGAGCGCGCGCCATGACGGCGCGTGTCTTCTTTTACGTGCAACACCTGCTGGGCATCGGCCATCTGCGCCGGGCCGCTACGTTGGCGCGCGCAATGGTGGCCGGCGGTTTCGATGTGCTGCTGGTTTCGGGCGGTGCGCCGGTCGCAGGGCTCGATCTCGGAGGCGCACGCTTCCATCAACTGCCGCCGTTGCGTGCGGCCGATGCGCGGCTGAAGGAGCTGGCGCAGCTCGACGGCACACCGATCGACGAGGCCTTTCGCGCGGCGCGCACGCGCCAGCTGCTCGATCTGTTCGATGCGGAGCAGCCCGACATATTGCTGACGGAACAGTTTCCCTTTGGTCGCACGCAGCTTCGCTTCGAGCTGTTGCCGCTCCTCGAGGCGGCGCAGGACCGCGCCCCGGCGCCATGGATCGTTTCTTCGGTACGCGATGTGCTGCGGCGCTCGGCCTCGCCGGCGCGCGTCGATGAGATGGTCGCAACTTTCGAGGCATTCGATGCGGTGCTGATCCATGCCGATCCGGCACTGGTGCGCCTCGACGAGAGCTTTCCGGCCTGGCCCGACATCCAGGATCGCGCGCTCTATACCGGCTATGTCGCGGAGGTCGACCCGGCGCGCGCACCGCAAGGCTCGGTTGGTGCGGGCGAAGTGATCGTCTCGGCTGGCGGCGGCGCGGTCGGCGTGCCGCTGCTGCAGGCCGCCATCGCCGCGCGCCCGATGACCGGCCTGGCGGATCGCAGGTGGCGCCTGTTGCTGGGGCCGAACGTGCCAGCGGCGGAGCAGGAGGCACTGAGCGCCGCGGCCACCGAGGGCATCATCGTCGAACCGGCGCGTGCCGACTTTCCGAGCCTGCTGCGCAATGCGGCGCTCTCGATATCGCAGGCTGGCTACAACACCGTGGTCGAGACGCTCTGCCTTGCCGATAGGGCCGTATTGGTGCCGTTCGGTACGGCGCGCGAGACGGAGCAGGCCGACCGTGCGCGCGTGCTGGTCGAGCGTGGCATGGTGGCGTCTGTGCCGCCGGACACGTTGACGCCGCAAAGCCTGGCGGCGGCGGTCACCCGCGCCTGGTCCGGCCCCTCGATTCGCAGCTTTCCAGCCGTCGATGCAAACGGCGGCCCGGCGACAGTCGCTGCCTTGAAGCAGATGTTGTCGCCATGACGTCCTGGCAGGCTCTTTCCGACGAAGCAGCGCGCTGGCGCGACGCCGGGCGCACGGCCGATCTCTGGTGGCGCGACGACGATGCGGCGGATGTCGGTCCTGCCCTGGATCGTCTGCTCGCCATCCATCGTGACACGGCCGTGCCGCTCGCCCTGGCGGTCGTGCCGGCACGGGCGACGGCGGCACTGGCGCAACGGCTCGCGGGCGAGCCGGGCATCGATGTGTTGCAACACGGCTACGCTCACATGAATCATGCCGCGCCACCCGACAAGAAGATCGAACTCGGCCTGCAGCGTCCCGCGATGATCGTGCTGGGCGAACTCGGCACCGGTTGGATGGCTCTGGAGCGCTTGTTCGCCGCGCAGGCCCTGCCCGTCATGGTCCCGCCATGGAACCGCATTGCCGAAATCCTGGTGCCAACCTTGCCGGAGATCGGCTATCGCGGCCTGTCGACCTTTGGGCCGCGCAAACGCGCTCAGCCGGTGCGCGGGTTTCGCCAGGTCAACACCCATGTCGACCTGATCGACTGGAAGGCCGGTGGTGGCTTCGTCGGTGAGGAGGCCGCTCTTGCCGCTCTGGTCGAAGCGCTTGGGCGCTCGCGCAACGGCGATGGCGAGCCGATAGGCTTGCTCAGTCATCATCTTGCGATGGACGGCGGTGCTTGGGATTTCCTAAGGTCGGTTCTGGAAGCAACAAAAACGACGCAAGGGCTGTGCGTTCGCGCGGCGCGCGAGCTTTTCGCGTCGTGAGCGTTCAATCAGGGGAGGAGCGCGGGTGAGTTCTGCCGATCTGCGCTATCCGCGTCCGACAATCATGGCGGATTACGCGCGCGCCGGCATCGGCGTGCTGCTGTGCGGTGCGCCGCTTCTGCTGCTCGAAGTCAATTATTGGCTGGCCGCGCTCTTGGCCGCTGGTTTCGCGCTTTTCGCGTTGTTTCTCGTGCGTACGGCGCTGCGGCATCGTACGCGCTACGTGCTGGGACCGGACACGCTCTGCGCCGACGGGCCGGCCGGCACGCTGGTCGAATGGAGCCGACTCGACCGAATGAAGCTCAGCTATTTCTCGACGAAACGCGACCGGTCGGACGGCTGGATGCAGCTCGCCATCGGCTCGACGGAGGGGCGGCTGATAAAGGTCGATTCCTCCCTCGACGGCTTTCACGATATTGTGGAGCGGGCGGCCCGTGCAGCCGAGGGGACGGGCGTGGCGTTGAGTGACGCGACTCGCGCGAATTTGCGGGCGATGGGGATCGTGGTGGCGGGTCAGGAAGAATCGGTATGAAAGATCTGCTGCGTGTCGAGGACTTGACCGTCGAATTCGGCGTCCACGAAGGCACCCTGCGGGCGGTCGACAAGGTTTCCTTTGCCATCCCGCCTGGCGGTACCGTGGCGCTGGTGGGCGAATCCGGTTCCGGCAAGTCGGTCTGCAGTCAGGCGATCATGGGCTTGCTGCCGCGCACGGCCAGAATCCCGTCCGGTTCGATCCTGTTCCAGGATCCGCGCGTCAATGAAGGCGTCGTCGATATCGCCAAGCTCGATCGTGCCGGCCCGGCCATGCGGCGCATCCGCGGCGGCCAGATCTCGATCATCTTCCAGGAGCCAATGACATCGCTGTCGGCGCTCCACACGGTGGGCGACCAGATTGGTGAGGCCGTCGAGCTGCATGGTGTGCCGATTGGCAGTTCAAATGGCGGCCATGCAAATGGCGCCAAGTCTGCCCGTGCGAACGGCCGCAAGCTCAGTCGCGCCGAGATCGACGAGCTGACGCTCGCCATGTTGCGCATGGTGGGCTTTCCCGATCCCAAGCGCGCGCTGCGGACCTATCCCTTCGAACTGTCCGGCGGTCTGCGCCAGCGCGCCATGATCGCCATGGCGCTGGTCTGCCGGCCGGCGCTCCTGATTGCCGACGAACCCACGACCGCGCTCGACGTCACCATCCAGGCCCAGATCCTGCAGCTCATGAAGGATCTGCAGAAGGAACTCGGCATGGCGCTGCTGATGATCACCCACGATCTCGGGGTGGTCGCCAACGTCGCCGACGATGTCGTCGTCATGTATCGCGGCAAGGTCGTCGAGTCGGGCGACCTGCACGATATCTTCCGCGATCCGCAGCATCCCTATCTCAAGGCGTTGCTGCATGCCGTGCCGCGCTTCGACATGGCGCCGGGCGAGCGGCTGGTGCCGATCCGCGAGATCAAGGGCACGACCGGCCATCTCCTGAAGGAGAAGCCGACCCAGGCGCCGACCTCGACCTTCAATCCCAAGGCGCCGGTTCTCAAGGTGCGGCACGTCTCGAAGACCTTCCGCATCCGCAAGGCCGATACCTTCCTCGAATCGATGATGGGCGGCGGCACCACGCGCACCGTCTATGCCGTCAACGATGTCAGCTTCGACGTCGAACGTGGCGAATGCCTGGGTCTGGTGGGTGAATCGGGTTGCGGCAAGACCACGCTCAGCAAGATGCTGATGCGCGGCATCTCGGCCGATTCGACCCCCGATGGAAAGGGCAAGGTTGGCCGCGTCGTGTTCGACGATTGGGGCCGCAAGACCGACGTGCTGAAGCTCGAAGGCGAGGAGCTGAACCGCTTCCGTACCAAGCTGCAGTTCATTTTCCAGGATCCGTTCGGCTCGCTGAACCCGCGCATGACCGTCTACGACATCCTGGTCGAGCCGTTGATTATCCATGGCATCGGCGACGATGCCTATCGTCGCGAGATGGTGTCCGAGCTGATGGAGATGGTCGGTCTCGACCGCCGGCATCTCAGTCGCTATCCGCATTCCTTCTCGGGCGGCCAGCGTCAGCGCATCGGCATCGCGCGCGCCCTGGCGCTCCGGCCCGACATGGTGATCTGCGACGAGCCGGTATCGGCGCTCGACGTCTCGATCCAGGCGCAGATCCTCAATCTCCTCAAGGACCTGCAGAAGCAGCTTGGCCTCACCTATCTGTTCATCAGCCACAACCTCGCCGTCGTCGACTATATCGCCGATCGGATCGCGGTTATGTGCGCCGGCCGCCTGGTCGAACTGGCGCCGGCCGGCGAACTGTTCCGCAATCCCATGCACCCCTACACCAAGGCCCTACTTACGGCAGTGCCCATGCCCGACCCCGACGCGCGCCTCGATCTCGGTGCCCTGATGGAAGGCAAGGCCTCCGATCCTACCGTCTGGCCCGCGCCGTTCCGCGACGATGGCAAGACGCCCCTGTTCTGGACCGAGGCCGAGCCTGGCCACTATGTCCGCATGGCACGCGGAGGAGCCTGAGCATGTTGCGCTTCATCGTCCGCCGCGTGCTGCTGATGATCCCGACCTTGTTCGTGATCAGCGCGCTCGTTTATTTCATCATCGACCTGCCGCCGGGTGACTGCGTCTCCTCGCAGATCGACGAGCTGCTGGCGCGCGGCGACGCCGATGCGCATCAGCGCGCCGATGAGCTGCGCGAGCTCTATGGCCTCAATATGCCGCTCTGGCAGCGTTACCTGAGTTGGGTCGCCGGCATCTTCCGCTGGGATTTCGGCCTTTCCTGCCAGGATACCGTTCCGGTGGCCGACCTGATCGGCGAGCGGTTGACGCTCACCATCATCATGGAAACCAGCACGATCGCCTTCATCTGGATCGTGTCGTTCCTGATCGGCACCTACGCCGCCACGCACCAGTACAAGCTCGGCGACTATGTCGCCTCCTTCATCGGCTTCATCGGGCTCGCCATTCCGAACTTCCTGCTGGCGCTGGTGCTGCTCTATGTCGGCAAGGTCTACTTCGGCCTGTCGATCGGCGGCCTGATGGATCCGGAGTACATCGACAAGCCCCTGAGCTGGGGCAAAGCGCTGTCGGTCGCGCAGCATCTCATCATTCCGGTGATCGTGATCGGCATGTCGGGGACTGCCGGCATGATCCGCCGCCTGCGGGCCAACCTGCTCGACGAACTGCAGAAGCAGTATGTCGTCACCGGTCGCGCCAAGGGGCTGCCTCCGATGAAGCTGCTGGTGAAATACCCGCTGCGCCATTCGCTGAACCCGTTCGTCGCCGACATCGGCGGCCTGTTGCCCGACGTCATTTCGGGGTCGGTCATCGTCTCGGTCGTGCTGTCGCTGCCCACGACCGGCCCGATGCTGCTGGGCGCCCTCAAGACCCAGGACGTCAACCTCGCTGCCACCTTCCTGCTCTTCGTGGCGGCTCTGACCGTGGTCGGCATGCTGATTTCGGATCTGGCGCTGGCCGCCCTCGACCCGCGTATCCGCTTCGGCGCGACTTCGGAGAAGTGAGCCGGACATGACCGATACCACTCCCAATTCCAACACTCCGCGCCGCACGCCGCATTTCGTCAGCCAGGAGCCGTGGGATCCCTACGTTTCCGAGCGCCTGACCAAGGAGCAGGAACGCTACTATATGGCCGGCCAGTGGAAGCTGATGTGGTGGCGTTTCCGCCGCCATCGGCCGGCCGTCGTCTCCGCGGTCTTCCTGCTGCTGATGTACTTCTCCACGATGATCAGCGAGTGGATCGCGCCCTACGACCTGCACACGCGCAATTCGCGCTACATCTTCGCTGCCCCCCAGTCCGTGCATCTCTTCCACGAAGGCACGTTCATGGGGCCGTTCGTCTACGGGCTGAAGATGGAACGCGATGCGGCGACCCTGCAGCGGATCTATTCGCCCGACACTACCAAGCCGCAGCAGCTCCGCTTCTTCTGCCTGGGCGAGCGCTACGAATTCTGGGGCCTGATCGAAGGCCGCTTCCATTTCGTCTGTCCGCCGGAGGACGGCACCTTCTTCCTGTTGGGGACCGACCGGTTGGGAAGAGACATGTTCAGTCGCATCGTCTATGCGGCGCGAATCTCGCTGACCATCGGCATCATCGGCATCGCGCTCTCCTTTGCGCTCGCGCTCGTGCTGGGAGGTCTCGCCGGTTATTACGGCGGCTGGGTCGACAGCGTCGTCCAGCGCATCACGGAGATCATCAAGAGCTTCCCGCATCTGCCGTTGTGGCTGGCGCTGTCGGCAGCGCTGCCGGTCACCTGGTCGCCGCTGCTGATCTATTTCGGCATCACGCTGATCCTGGCGCTGCTCGACTGGCCGGGCCTAGGGCGCGCGGTGCGGTCCAAGCTCCTCTCCCTGCGCGAGGAGGACTATGCGGCGGCGGCCCAGATGATGGGCGCCAAGCCCGCCCGCATCATCGGCCGCCACCTGCTGCCGGGCTTCATGAGCCACTTGATCGCTTCGGCCACGCTGTCGATCCCCTCGATGATCCTGGCCGAAACGGCGCTCTCCTTCCTGGGCCTCGGCCTGCGGCCGCCCATCACGTCGTGGGGCGTGCTGCTGAACGAGGCGACCGACATCAACGTCGTTGCCGTAAACTGGTGGCTGATGTTGCCCGTGGTGCCGGTGATCCTGGTGATCCTGGCCTATCAGTTCATGGGCGACGGCATGCGAGACGCGGCTGATCCCTACGCCTAACACCGGAGCGCTTCGCGCTCAGGTGTGGCGGGCGGCAGGGGCGGTAATCAGCCTCGGGAGCCCGCTCCGAGCAGAATGGATACGGGTTTGGCGGCAAGCCATGTCTTCAACCCATTGAAATATCTGTCTCTTTCCTAAATTTCCCACCCTGGCGGGTGTGATTAAAAAATCACACTCTTGCCCCATTTGGGCCTAGCGACCGCCATGGGGGGTTTCCATCTTCTTCTTGTATCTCCCCCGAACGTGGTCCCCCCAAAGCCACGTTCTAGCCTCTTCGGAGGCGCTTAGGCCGTCATCTCACTCTCCCCCGAGATGACGGCCTTTTTCTTTTCTCCGTGCTACCACGGCGCCTCATGGCGTCTCTCTCCCTCGAGATCGATGGTCTGGCCTGCCGACGCGGCGGTCGGCGCGTGTTCGATCGCCTGTCCTTCGGACTGGGCGAGGGCGAACTGCTGGCGCTGACCGGCCGCAACGGCAGCGGCAAGACCACTCTGCTGCGTGCCTTGGCGGGCCTGGTCCGGCCCGATGCCGGCACGGTGCGGTGGCAGGGTGCCGACGTGGCCGACGATCCCGAAGCTTGGCGCGGCAGGCTCGCGTGGCTCGGTCATCTCGACGGGCTGAAGGGCGATCTATCGGTGGCCGAGAACCTGCTCGTCGCCCAGCGCTTGCGTGGCGGTCCGGCGGACCGTCTCGACAATGCCCTGTCCGCCTTCGACCTCGGCGCGCTCGCAGGTCGGGCGGTGCGTACGCTGTCGGCCGGCCAGCGCCGCCGCACGGCGCTGGCGCGGATCGCCTTCTCTGGGGCCCCGCTCTGGTTGCTCGACGAGCCGCTGAACGCGCTGGATGTCCCGGCGCAGCAGGCTTTTCGCGTCGCGCTGCAAAAGCATCTCGCCGCCGGCGGTCTTGCGATCGCCGCCACGCATGCCGAGCTCGGCGTGGAGGGCGCCCGAACCCTGGAGCTGGGGGGCGCATGAGCGGTTTCACTGCCTTGCTCGCGCGCGACCTGCGCCTGGTCTGGCGGCGTCCCGGCGATGTCGGCGTCGTGCTGGCCTTCTTCGTCGTGGCTGTCGTGCTCTTTCCCCTGGGCATCGGGCCGGAGACCAACACCTTGCAGCGCATCGCGGCCGGCGTGCTCTGGTGCGCGGCGCTGTTCGCGGCGCTGCTCTCGCTCGAACGGCTGTTCGCAGCCGACTATGAGGACGGCACGCTCGATCTCCTGTTGCTGGCGCCCTGGCCGCTCGAACTGGCGGCGCTCGCCAAATGCACGTCTCACTGGATTGTGACCGGCCTGCCCCTCAGCCTCCTCGCGCCCGTGCTGGGCGTGGCCTTCGGCCTCGACGGCGACAGTCTGCTGGCCTTGTTCGCGACGCTGCTGATCGGCACGCCGACCCTGTCGCTGATCGGCGGGCTGGCCGCTGCCCTGACCCTGGGGGCGCGTAAATCCGGTGCATTGCTGGCCCTGCTGGCGTTGCCGCTCTGCGTGCCGACTCTCATTTTCGGCGCCGGTGCCGTCGAAACCCTGGCGGCCGGCGAAGGGCTATGGACCCATCTTGCGATCCTGGGAGCGCTGGCGCTGGTTGCGCTGGCCACGACCCCGTGGGCGATTGCCGCGGCCTTGCGGCAAGCCGGGGAATAGACAAAAGACCAGCCAAGCCAGAAACAAGGGCGGGACAAAGCCATGGCCGACCTGCATTTCCTCGCCAACCCCGCGCGCTTCCGCCGCTTCAGCCAACGCGTGTTGCCGGGTCTCGGCTTCGCCACGGTGCTGATGCTGGCCTTTGGCCTCTACATGGCTTTCTTCGTGGCCCCGGCGGATTACCAGCAGGGCCAGACCGTGCGCATCATGTTCCTGCACGTGCCATCCGCCTGGCTGTCGATGGGCGGCTATGCGCTGCTGGCCGGCCTCGGCGCGTCGCTGCTGGTGTGGCGCCACCCGCTGGCCGCCTTGATGGCCCGCGCGGCGGCCCCGGTAGGCGCGAGCTTCGCGGCCGTGTGCCTGCTCACCGGTTCCCTGTGGGGGCGGCCGATGTGGGGCACCTACTGGGTGTGGGATGCGCGGCTGACGTCCATGCTCCTGCTCTTCTTCCTCTACCTCGGCCATATCGCGCTCAGCCGTGCCTACGACGAGCCGGAGCGCGGCGATCGTTCCGCTGCCATCCTGGCACTGGTGGGCGTCATCAACTTGCCGATCATCAAGTTCTCGGTCGATTGGTGGAACACCCTGCACCAGCCGGCGTCGGTGACGCGTCTCGATGCGCCCGCGATCCACAACTCGATCCTGATTCCCCTCATCTGGATGGCGGTGTCGCTGCTCTTCCTGTTCATCTTCCTGGTGCTGGTGCGGACGGAGACGGAGATCGACCGGCGCCGCCTTGAGAATGCCGCCGTGCAGGAAGAGGAAGCAGCGGCATGAGCAATCACGCGGCCTTCATCCTCGCCTCCTATCTGGTGGCTTTCGCCATTCTGGGCGGGCTGGTCATCGCCTCGTTGAGCGCGCGCAGCAAAGTGCGCCGCGAGTTGACCGCCCGCGGGTTGGACAGAAAGCGATGACCCCCAAGCGCCGCCGCCTTTGGTTGTTGATCGGGTCGCTCGGGACGCTGGGCGTCGCGGCAACGCTCGTGCTGTCGGCGCTGAACGACAATCTCGTCTTCTTCTATTCGCCGACGCAGGTTGCCGAGAAGAGCCTCGGGCCGGACCGCCGCTTCCGTCTGGGTGGCCTGGTCGAAGCGGGCAGCGTCCAGAAGGAAGGCCAGATCGTGCGATTCACGGTCACCGACACGAACAAGACGATTGCCGTCGTCTATCGCGGTATTCTTCCCGATCTGTTTCGCGAAGGGCAGGGCGTGATCGCCGAAGGGGCACTCGGCAGCGACGGCGTCTTCGCCGCGCGCGAAGTGCTGGCCAAGCACGACGAGAACTACATGCCGCCCGAGGTCGCTAAGGCGATCAAGGAAGCGGGGCAGTGGAAGGAACGTAAATGATGCGCAGCGTCATTTGCGTTGGCTGTGTGAAGGCTTTCAGGTGGCGCTACGCCATTCTTGCCCTTTCTGAACCGCGTGGGCTCCCGGCGCTTCGCTTCGCTGCAGCGCCTGCCGCCCACCAGCTCCGCTACGCTGCTGGCGTTCACGTTGCTGGTGCCTCGTGGTAGCGGAGCTGGGCCACTTCGCACTGATCCTGGCGCTGGCGGTGGCGTTGATTCAGGGAATCGTGCCGCTGATCGGTGCGTCGCGGAATGACGACCGGCTGATGGCGCTGGGTCGGACCGCGGCGCTGACCCAGGCATTCCTGGTCATCCTGGCGTTCGGCGCGCTGACGCAGGCCTACGTGACGTCCGACTTTTCCGTGGCCAACGTCGTCGCCAACTCGCATTCGGCCAAGCCGCTGCTCTACAAGATTTCCGGCGTGTGGGGGAACCACGAAGGCTCGATGCTCCTGTGGGCGTTGATCCTCGCGCTGTTCGGCGCGGCGGTCGCGGTCTTCGGCGCGGGCCTGCCCGACACCTTGCGCAGCCGCGTGCTCGCCATCCAGTCGCTGATCGGCGTCGGCTTCCTCGCGTTTCTGCTGTTCACCTCGAACCCGTTCGAGCGCGTCTTTCCCGCGCCGGCGGACGGCAATGGCCTCAATCCTCTGCTGCAGGATCCCGGTCTCGCCTTCCATCCGCCATTGCTCTACCTGGGCTATGTCGGCTTCTCCGTCACCTACGCCTTCGCCGTCGCGGCACTCCTCGAAGGTCGCGTCGATGCCGCCTGGGCGCGCTGGGTGCGGCCGTGGACGCTCGCCGCCTGGTGTTTCCTGACCCTCGGCATCGCGCTCGGAAGCTGGTGGGCCTACTACATCCTCGGCTGGGGCGGCTTCTGGTTCTGGGATCCGGTCGAGAATGCGTCGCTGATGCCTTGGCTGGCTGGCACTGCGTTGCTGCACTCCGCCATCGTCGTGGAGAAGCGCGACGCGCTGAAGAGCTGGACGGTGCTTCTGGCGATCCTCGCCTTCTCGCTGTCGCTGCTCGGCACCTTCCTGGTGCGATCCGGCGTGCTGACGTCGGTGCACGCCTTCGCGCAGGATCCGGCGCGCGGCCTCTACATCCTCGGTTTCCTGCTGACGGTCACGGGCGGCGGCCTCGCGCTCTATGCGTGGCGCGCGCCGCAACTGCAGGGCGGCGGCCTGTTCCAGCCGGTCAGCCGCGAAGGCGGGCTGATCCTGAACAACCTGCTGCTCTGCACCCTGACGGTCACCGTGTTGTTGGGGACGCTCTATCCGCTGTTCCTCGACCTGCTGACCGGGGACAAGGTCTCGGTCGGTCCGCCCTTCTTCAACGCGACCTTCGTGCCGATCTGCGCGCCGTTGTTTGCCGCCCTCTGCGTCGGTCCGTTCCTGGGCTGGAAGCGCGCCGATCTTTGGCCGGCACTGATGCGGCTGCGTGTGGCCTTCGTCGTAGCCCTGGCGGCCGCATTGGTCGCCATGACAATGATCGACAGCCGCAGCACGCTCGCAGCACTGGCGTTCGGCTTCGGCGTCTGGCTGATCGTCGGCAGCCTGTGGTCGCTGGCGGACCGTCTCAAGCAAGGCACCTTGCGCACCACACCGCGGGCGACGCTCGGGATGGTCATCGCCCATGCATCGCTGGGCATTGTCGTGCTGGGCTCGGTCGCCACCTCCGCCTGGCATACCGAGGTGATGCAGACCATGAAGCCGGGCGATCGCATTTCCTTCGCTGGCTATGGCGTCCAGCTCGACAAGATCGAACAGGTGCAGGGCCCTAACTACGTTGCCGAACGGGCTACGCTCAACGTCACCGTCGGCGGCAAGCCCTACACCGTGCTGCAACCGGAGCGTCGGCTGTTCACGGTGCAGCGCCGTCAGGTTGCCGAGACGGCCATCCAGACCAATTTCCTGCGCGACTTCTACGCGACCCTGGGCGAGGGCGATCCCAGCCAGGGCTGGGTGATCCGCCTCTATCTCAACCCCCTCGCGCCGTGGATCTGGCTGGGCGCGGCCTTCATGGCGTTCGGTGGCTTCGTCTCGCTGTCGGATCGCCGACTGAGGATCGGTGCGCCGCGCAGCAGCAAGACACGCCGTCCGGTCACGCAGCCCGCCGAGTAACGATGCGCCGCGCAATCTTCATCCTGCCGTTGGTGACCCTGGCTTTGATGGCCGGGTTCTTCGCCTGGTCGCTGACCTCGGGCCGCGACCCCGCCTCGATCGGTTCGGTCATGGTCGGCCGGCCGGCGCCCAAGCTCGACCTCGCCGCTCTGCGCGAAGGCGAGCCGGCGTTGACGGACGCGCTCCTCAAGTCCGGCAAGCCCGTGCTGGTCAATTTCTTCGCGAGCTGGTGCACGCCCTGCCTTGCCGAGCATCCGCTGTTTACACGGCTCGCCGAGCGCGACGGCGCGACCATCATCGGCATTGCCTGGAAGAACAAGCGTGACGATGCCCTGAAGTGGCTGAAGCGTCTGGGCGATCCGTTCAAGTATGCCGGCCTCGACCTCGAAGGTCGCACCGGCCTCGACTGGGGTCTTTCCGGCGTGCCCGAGACCTATCTCGTCGATGGCCAGGGGATCGTGCGGCTGCATTTCCGCGGACCGATCAACGAACGCGATCTCAACGAGCGAATCCTGCCCGCATTGAAGGGCACGAAATGAAGGTCGCACTCGTCCTTCTCCTGCTCGTGTTCGCTTTCCCCGCCTTTGCGGTCGAACCCTCGGAGGTTCTGCCCAATCCTGCTCTGGAAGCACGCGCGCGCGAGATCGGTCGGTCCCTGCGTTGCGTCGTCTGCCAGAATCAGTCGATCGACGATTCGAACGCCGAAGTGGCGCGCGACATGCGCCGCGCCGTGCGCGAGCGGCTGGTCGCCGGCGACAACGATGCCGCCGTGTTCGACTTCATGGTGGCGCGCTACGGCGACTACGTGCTGCTCAATCCGCCCTTCAAGGCACGCACGCTGCTTCTTTGGCTGGGCGCGCCGCTGGTGCTGCTGATTGCCGGCGGCGCCCTGCTGCTTGCGGCGCGCCGGCGCAAGGCGATCGTGCCGCCCCAGCCGTTGAGCGACGAGGAGCAGCGCCGTCTCGACTCGCTGCTGAAGGGCTAGCGGCCTTGCTCGAGTTCCTGCTCGCTCTCCTCACCACGGCGACTGTCGGCGCTCTGCTCTGGCCGTTGTTGAAGACGCGCGTCGATCATCGCGACCGGCTGAGCGGCGAACTCGCGATCTATCGCGATCAGCTTGCCGAGCTGGAGCGTGAGCGCGCGGTAGGCACGGTGAGCGAATCCGATGCGATGGCCGCCCGGGTCGAGATCGAACGGCGCATCCTGGCCGCTGGCGCCGCGGCCGAGAAAATTGGCGCGACATCCGCCGGTCCGACGCTGCACAAGTTTCTGCCGCCGGCTCTCTCGCTGCTGGTGCCGCTGCTGGCGCTGGGCGTCTATCTGCAGATGGGCCGGCCGGGTCTGCCGTCCGCACCCTTCGACCGCAGCCAGATCGCAGGCCAGGACTCCGGCCGCCCCCTCGACATTTTCCGCTTGCTGGCAGACGCCCGGGCAAAGCTCGCGCAAGATCCCGACGATGCCGAGGCGCTGGCAGCACTTGGCGAGGGACTTACCCTCGAAGCCGAGGGCACCGTCACCCAGCCCGCGGTGCAGGCTTTCACCAGGGCGCTCCAGAAGCTGCCCGACGATCCGCGAGCTCAGTACTATCTCGGCCTGCACGAGGCTCAGAGCGGCGACAGCCGCGCCGCGATCGCCCGCTGGCAGAAGCTCGAAGCCAACAGCCCGCCCGATGCGCCATGGCTCGGCCTGCTGCGTGCCGAGATCGCCAGGGTCGCCAAGGCCGCCGGCATCGAGGTCCCTGCGGCGCCGGCCACGCCTCCTTCTTCGGCCATGCCGCAGCCCAGCCGCGACCAGCAGGAGGCGATGGCCGCCCTTGCGCCGGCCGAACGCGAGCAGGCGATCCGTTCCATGGTCGAGGGGCTGGCCGCGCGTCTCGAACAGAACCCGCAGGACCGCGCCGGCTGGCTGCGGCTCGCCAATGCCTGGAAGGTGCTGGGCGACAATCCCCGCGCTGCCGCCGCCTATCGGCAGGCCGACACGCTGGGGCCGGTAGATGCGCGCATCCTGGCCGACTGGGCCGAAGCGCATGTGCGGCAGATCACACCGGGGACGCCGCCCTCGGTCGATGCCGTGCAGGTGCTGGAGCGGCTGGAGAAAGTCGAGCCGCGCAACGCGCTGGCGCTCTTCTATCTCGGTGCGGCTGCCTTTGCGGCAGGCGACAAGCCGGCAGCAGCGCGCCGCTGGAAGACGTTGCTGGCCTTGCTGCCGGCCGATGCGCCGATCCGCCCGATGCTCGAGGAGCGGATCAAGGAAACCGAGAAGTAGGCACCTGCCGGCCTGTCGGGCTCAACTCAGGTGCAGGTTCTTGATGGAATTGAGGAGTTTGCGCAGATGCTCGCGCTGCTCCGAGTCGAGCGGCTTGTCGTCCGGCAGGGCCTGCAGCGCGAGTTCGGCTTCCTCCAGGCGGCGGATGAAATCCATGACCTCGGTGGACTTCTGGTCGCTCGTGCCGCTGACGAGTTGCAGCATCGTGAGATAGAGCGAACCCAGGCTCTTGTTCTGGAGATCGGGCGAGAGCGGGAACTTGCTCTTGAACATCCCGTCCATCGCCGCCTTGGCGTCGCCGACGGTCTTGGCCCGCCGCAGACTGTATTCCATCTGATCCAGGCGATGCGTAACTTCGAACCTGTGAGTGGAGAGCTGCTCGCGATTCCTCTGCTCGATCTCGTGGTTGTGCTGGATGTTCTGGATCAACGCCGCGCCGCCCGTCAGCACGACCGAAGACAGCAGCCACATGCCGAGCGTGCTGTTGAAGAATTCCAGAATCCCCTTGCCGAAGCCTTGAGCCGGCGAACCCGTCGGTGCCGCCACGATCCCTTGTTCGGTATCGAGACGCCGGCGCACCTGATGGCGCAGTTCTTCCTCGGCCTCGATTTCGCGACGACGTACGTCGTCGATGACTTTGCTGGCTTCCATTGGTGTCGACATGCCTACGAGCTAAGCCGGAGCGAGTTCAGGAAATGCACAACTGACTGGCTTTGTCGATACTCCATCCGCCCCAGAACGGCCAGCTGGTAGAGACGTTGGCCAAGATAGTAGAAGCGCATCGCGAGGAAGCCCTTGTTCTGGTCGACGGCAAGCGTGAAGGCGCGGCCTTGTGCGCGCCCGAGCTGGCTGTCGCCTTGGTCGAGAACCGTCGAGCCGGGCCAGCGTTGCCGCACGGCATCCTGCGCTCTCTTGAGCATGGCGGTTTCGTCGGCGAGTGGGTGGCCTGCCTCTGCCTGAACATAGTCGGTGATGGAATAGTCCATCGCGAGGCCGGGAAAGGTCGAGCGGTATTGCCGCGTCGTGCTGCCGTCCGTGCCCGGTATGGTGACGAGCTGGTAGCCCTTGGGCATCTGCAACCGCCACCGGCCGTCTTCGGCGGCGACGTCCTGCCATTCCACGGTTTGCGCGCGTACCAGAGCGGGTGCGGTGGAAAGCCCGGCCAGGGCCGAGCCTGCGATGAAGGAACGACGGTGCATGGCGGGCCGATCCTACCAGACCATACGGACGCCGGCGGTCAGCGCATGGCTCGAATCGGCGCCGGACAGGGTGCTTTCGTAGCGGACGTAGGCCGAGGCCGACTCCGCGATCGCGGTGCTGGCGTTGAAGCCGATCACCGCCCCGTCCCGCAATGGCGTGGCGCCGTAGGTCGTAAAGGCGGCCGCCGGCGCGCCGACGAAGGAGGCCGTTACCGGGCGTGCGGTGTCGGCGAACTCATGGCTCCAGCCCAGCCGCAACTGCAGCGCGAGGCGGTCGCGCCAGCCCAGATCGAAGGCGCCGCCAAGCTGCGCGCCGAACACCGTGCGCAACGAGTTGGTGGTCTGTGCCGCCACGGTGAGGCCCAGCGTGCCCGCGCCACTCTCGGTGAAGGCATTCTGTGTCGAGGTCGCGCCCTGCAGGCGGGCAAAGGGCGTGATGTAGGCGGCGGCGATGCCGCCGAGGTCGAAGCGGTAGCCCGTCTCGATCTGACCGAAGAACTGGTTGGCACCGGTGCGGCCCTGCGCCGTGAACGCATTGAGGCCGGGGACGGCGACCGGCCGCGTCATCCAGTTGTCGGAATAGGCATAGGCGGCGAGCGCGTCGACGTAGACCGGACCCTGGGTGAAGCTGCCGTAGAGACCGGCCTGAAGGGTGCTGGTGGTGCCAACGCCCTGGAAGCCCGACACCCATTGCGATCCCGTGCTGTAGCCCACCGTGACGCCCATCAGGAAATTGGGCGTGATCTGGTTGTCGAGGCCGGCGGCAAATCCCCCGAGATTGTAGGTGAGGCCGCCGGCATTGACGTTGCCGGCAATCGTACCCAGGCCGCCGACGGCGCCGCCCCACGCCCCCCATCGCGCCGGTGAGGCCGTATCGCAGGCGACGACGTCGCAAGCCTCGGCCAGCGCGACGCGATTGGCACCGCGGTTGCTGCTGCCGGCCTGACCCGCGAAGTTGTTCATGAAGAGCTGCGCACTGAGCACGCCGACAGAGGAGAAGCTCGAATAGTTCTGGCCGCTCAGCGCCGTCAAAGCGGCAGTGCCCGTGGTCGAATCCATCATCGTCAACGTCGAGAGGGCGCTGGCGAAGCTGCCACTGGCGCCCGAGGCCCCGGCATCGAGCGCGGCGCCGACCGCGGCCTGGTTCGCGGTCTGACCACCGCGCGCGAAGCTGCGCGCCACGGTGAGGTAGGCGTTGTTGGCATCGTAGGAGAGCGACGGGAACAGGAAGGCGTAGTTGCTGCTCTGTACGCCTGAGTAGGTGCCGGTGAGGCCGCCCGTCGCGGTGAGGATCGTGTAGGTCTGCTGCGCGGCGAAGGAGGTCGACAGCGGTACGAAGTTCACCGTGCCGCCCTGCAAGGCGGCAGCCCCCGTGATATTGACCCTGTCGCTCTGGCCCTGGTTGTTGACCTCGACCTGGTAGGTGCTGCCGGTCACCTGGGTGAAGCTGCCGGTGATGTTCAAGGTGCCGATCGAGTTGTCGGGCGACAGCGTGCCGGCATGGATCACGTTGCCGGTGATCGGACCGTTGCCGCTCAGCAAGCCTTGCGAGCCGATCGTGATGGTCGATGCCGCCAGCGACGTATTGATCGTTGCCGTCCCCTGCTGCACGGCGAAGGCGCCGGCACCGAGGTCGATCGCACCGTTGAAGACGACGGCACCGCTGCCCTGGACCGTGAGATTGTGACCGAAGCCGTTCACCGCGCCATTCAAGGTGGCGACGCCGCTCTGTGGCACTAGGGTCGTGGCCTGCAGCAGGGCGACCGGCAGGGTGGTCGCAAAGCCGTTGGTCAGCGGGACCGGGCCCTGGAGGGCGAGGACCGGCGTCACGACGCCGCTGTTGGTCATGCCATTGTCGGCCAGACGGTAGCCGAGATAGCCGTTGACCGGATCGTACATGTAATCGAAGGCCGAGAAGAACGCGCGGCTGGTGTTCACGAACGGCGCGCCGTCATGCGTGATCGTCACGTTGCAGGGATTGAGTGAGTTGCCGGCGTCGGGCGTACAGGTGGCGGCCTGCCGCGCCGTGAAAGTATAGGAGGCGGCGCTTCCGCTCTGACCCGGCAGCCAGATCTCGACCAGCGTTCCGTCGGGCGCCAGTGCGCGGTTGGGCAGGGCGTTAAGGCTGCTGCCACTGGGCGGCGACAGGAACATGTAGCCGATGCCGGCATCCAGCAGGACGCTGCCAGAGCCCGTGGCGCCACCGGCCGAGACGGTCATGACCGTCTGGTTCCATTGCGGCACGCCCGGAATCGATGTCGCCGCGTCCTGCGTGAGCTTCACGAACGAGAAGCCCGCCGTCGTCGTTTGGGACAGGCCGATGGTGACGGCGTTGTTGCCTACGATGTAGCCCGGTTCGAGCTGCTGGCCCGACATCAGCTTGACGTTCACCAACGGATTCAGGCCGGCGACCGAAGTGCCCGTCATGTTGTTGCGGTTGAAGCCGACGCCGGCATAGAGCGTGCTCTGGTCTTTCTCGCCGGTCGGTGTCGGCACGCAGCCCGCGCCCAGGAAGTTGCAGGTGACGTAGTCCACCAGCAACACCTTCACCGGCGTCGTGCCGACGGCCTTGCCCTTGTCGTAGAGGGTGACGTTGGTCTGATAGTAAGTGCCGTGCAGGACGGCGCCGCTGCTCGTGTAGGTGTAGGTGCCGCTGGTCAGCTTCGTGTCGTTCTTGCCGGGCGTGAAGAAGTTTCCCGACACCGCGATGCCGGTCGAGCCGGTGTCCATGGTAAATGCCTTGACCGTGCCGTCCACGCCGCCGTTGCCGATCTGCATGTCGAGGAGGGCACCGGGTGATTCCTTGCCGGGCTGATTCAGCGCGCCGCCCACATAGCCGATGCTGAGGCTCGGCCCGCTCCCGTAGAGGCCTGTTACCTGGGCATGTCCCGTGCCGGGCAGAAGAACGGCTGCTAGACCCAGGGCGGCGGCTCCGCTGGCATGGCGTGCCGCACGACGCGACGGCCTTTTATGGGCTTTTCTCATTGATCGCGCCTGCTCCGGATGCAGATAGAACGTGGCGCAGCGTAAGTGCACATAACTACACTGCAAGAAGATAACTGCCCAAAATGGGCAATGAAGCGGTTTGCACGGCGGATTGGGAGAGAAAGATGGCGAGGCGTTCGCAGCGATTGGCGACCGACGACAGCAGCAAGGAGACCGGCGTACCCCGCCGACGTGCCACGACCGTTGTCCCGGAGGGCCGGCTGGTCCTGACGGAGAGTTCAGCGAACTCCCGCCTTTTCATCTTCATGATCGGAAACTTCCTCCACCGGATCGAGCGCGAGCGCCGGGGCCTCTATGGCGGCGATCTCGACCTCGCGCTGGTGGCCGAACTGATCGGCACCGCGGCCATCGAACCGGGCATGCGCGACGCCGCCTTCCGCGAGCAACATGGGACCTTCGCGAGCATCATCGGTATCGAGGGTCAGCGGGCCGTGAACGCAACCTCGATCGCCAGCGCTTCGGGAATCCCGCGTGAGACAGTTCGCCGGAAGCTGAAGCGCCTGTTGGAGCTCGGCGTCATCGTCGAGAAGGGCCGCGCCCGCTATGTCATAAAGCCGGGCACCGTGCAGCGGCCCGAGCAGCAGGCAGCCTTCGCCCGCGGTATCCAGCAGACCGTGCTTTTCATGAACGAATGCCTCGAACACGGGGCGGTGCGCTGGGTGCCGGCCCGGAAAGCCAGACGAGGCGCCTCGTGACAGGTGAGAATTAGAAGAAATGCCGCTTCATTGGACCATCGACTCCCGAACGCAGCTGGTCACGGTGACGGCCGAGGGCGATTGCACCCGTTCTGACGTCGAAACCTATCTCAAGGCCGTGGACGGCGGTGGCGCCGTGGCCTGGCGCAAGCTGTTCGATGCCCGCCATGGCCGGCCCGCCATGGATCACAACGACATGCTGGCGATCGGCACCCTGTTCCGCGGCTACCACCAGCGTGGCCCGGTCGGCGCGCTGGCGCTCGTCGTTTCCGAGACCCACGCCGAGCTGATATCGCGAACCCTCGGCATCCTCGCCGCCGCCGATCGGCCGATGCGCCTCTTCACCGATCTGGAGAAGGGCCGCCGCTGGATCGAGAGCTTGCCGGCACAGGCCGGCAATCTCACCAGGGGTCGCCGCGCCGGCCAGGCAAATTCCCTCTGGAGCCGATGGCGTCGCATGCGACGGCACCGCTCATGGACGACGCCTCGGCATTGGCTGATATCACCGGCCGCGTTGAGGCAGCGGTGAAGCGCCGTCTGCTGTAAAAGGCTTCGTCGACATGTCTGATGCAGGTTCCCGTCCAGGGACGGCGTCGCGTCCGCGACCGCTGTCGCTGACGGGTTTGCTGCGTTCCTTTCCGATGCTGGCCCGCCGCGGGCTGGGCACCATCGGTGTCGCCTGGGCGACGGGCGCGGCGCTGCTCTTCCTTGTCTGCTGTCTGGCCTCCTTCCTCTATCTCTGGCTGGCACTGCACCAGAACGAGACGGTGGCGGCACGCCGCAAGTCGGCCGAGGTACTCGAACTCGCCCATGTCGGCGGCGAGCTGATTTATGCCGTGCAGGCCTACACCGACGGTGGCCGTCATTCCGTGCACGCCTTGCCGGCGTTGCGCGATGCCTGGCAGAGCTTCGACGTGGAAATCAACCGCAAGTGCCTTCTGCCCGGCGGTGTGGTCTGCACCGACGCCTGGCACCTGCGCGAGGTTCTGGCCCCGATCCTGGCCGAGGACCCTCCGCTGTTTGGCCACGACGAAATGCGCCAGGTCCTCCTGGCTCATGCCGAGCTGAACCGGGCCGGCACGGTGGTCGCATCGGAGCTCGAGGCCGTCATCGACCGCGTGATCGAGCGCTATCAGACGGCACTGGCCGTGCTGGCGCTCAGCACGCTCGGCTTCATCGCGTCGGGCCTGGTGCTGCTACTGCTGGTCGGACGCGCGGCCCTGGAGCGCCATGCTCTCTATACCCAGGCGCGGGAGGCCGAGGCGCTCCTGTCGGAAACCATCGAGGCGCTGCCTGCCGGCCTTACCGTGTACGACAGCGAGGAGCGGCTGATGCTCTTCAACGCCGCCGCCCGCGAGATCAGTCCGGTGCTGGCCGAACCCGATTCGATCGGCCTGTCCTATGCCGAGCTGGCCGCACGTGCGGCCGCGAGGCGGGGTGGCGACCCCGCGCAGCAACACGAGACGGTGCAGCTCTGGCTGCAACGCTTTCGCGCAAAGGGGACGCTGCAGACGCAGCGGGTGCCCAATGGACGCTGGTACGAATGGTCGGAGAAGAAAACCGCTTCCGGTCGTACCGTCGGCCTGCGAATCGACGTCACGCACATCAAGACCCTGCAGCTGCAAAGCGACAAGGCTCGCCGCGAATACCAACGTCTGGTCGAGTCGCTGGCCGATGTGGTCTTCGAGGTCGATATCGCGAGCGGCGAGCTGACCTTCGTAAGCGCAGCCGCCGCCGACCTGTTCGGCCTGCCGGCGGCCGAGGTGGCGGGTACGGTGCTGCTCGACCATGTCCATGCCGAAGATCGCGAGCTGCTGCGCGACGCCGTGCGCCGGGAGCTGCACAGCGGCGACGGCGAGGTGCACCAAATCGGCTTCCGTATCCTGCAGGTGGGCGCTGAGGGGGTGAATACGGTGCGCTACGTCGAGGCCCGCTATCGCCGGCTTGTCCGAGACGATGGCAAGGCGATCGCCAGCGGCGTTGTGCGCGACGTCGACAGCGAAGTACGGCTGGCGCGACGGCTGGAGCAGGAGCGCGCCCGCCTGCGCTCGATCATCGACTCGAGTGCAGCCCTGGTCGTGCTGACCGACCGCAACCTCGACATGCTGATGGTGAACCACGAATTCTCGGTATTCAGTGGGCTTTCGTCCGAGCAGGCCGTCGGCCGCTCGCTGCATACGGTCTTCGCGCGACCAGTCGATCCTTTCATCCTGGCGGACTGGCTCGATCGGTCCTGGACCGAAAAGGCGCTGACGGCCGCGCGTGGTACGCTCACGGTGGCGGATGCCGAGGGTCGCGAACGCGTGGTCGAGGTCACCGCGCGGCCGGTGCTGAACGCCGAAGGCCTGGTGCGCCAGATCGTCTTCGTCGGCGTCGACGACACGGTGCGCCGCGAGACCGAGCGTGCCTTGTTCGACGCCGAGCGCCTGAAGAGCGTCGGCACCATCGCCGCTACGGTGATCCACGAGGTCAATCAGCCGCTGCAGGTGATCACGCTCGCCGCCGAATCCGCGCTGGAGGATCTGGAGGCCGCAACGCTCGCCCGCCGCTCGGTCGAACCTGCGCCGGTCGCCGCCAAGTTCGAGCGCGTCTTGAAGCAGGTGGATCGCATGGTGCGCATCACCGGCGAACTGCGAGCCTTCTCGCGAGCCACTGCCGCCGAGAAGCCCGCGGCATTCGATGTGCGTGCGGCCCTGGCCGGCGCCGTCGATCTCACGGCCGCGCCTGCGCGCAATGCCGGCATCGCGCTCACCCTGGATCAGGCAGACGACCTGCCATTGGTCCTGGGCCATGTCGGCCGGCTCGAGCAGGTGATGATCAACCTGATCAACAATGCCCGCGACGCGCTCGTCGAGAGCGATCCCGAGGGGCTGCGCCACGACATGGCGATCGCCGTCACCGCGCGCGCCGTGCCGACGCCGAGAGGCAACGCTGTGCGTATCGCCGTCGACGATAACGGGCCCGGCATTGCCGCCCACGTCCTGCCGCGCCTGTTCGAGATGTTCGTCACGACCAAGTCGCGCGCCAAAGGCACCGGCCTCGGCCTCGCCGTCTGCCAGCGCATCGTCGAGGAAATGGGCGGTTCTATCGTCGCGACGAACAAGCCGGAAGGTGGGGCAACGTTCACAGTGATGCTGCCGGACGCGGCGCTCGGCTCGACAGAGGCCTTCGCCCAAACCCTCTGATCCTCGTCCCGCTGATTACCTCTCAGGCAATCGCCGGCTATCCGATCTCGCGCTTATCTCCCCCCTGGATAAACCATCCAAAGGAGTAAGCCATGTCCAACGCCTCTTCATCGCCCGACGCCGTCGTCGAGAGTTATGTCGCTGCCTGGAACGAGACCGATGCCGGTCGTCGCGGAGCGGCCGTTGCCAAGTCCTTCGCAGAGAAGGCGACCTA
>CALROF020000010.1:0-58551 GCA_943369775.1 Reyranella massiliensis 521 | reverse complement strand
ACGACGGAGAGGGTGTGATGGCCGATGACGGCGACATGGGCCGCCGGAGGCAGATGGGCGACTGCCATCACACGGTCGACCAGGGTCTCGGACGAAACGACAGAAGCGACAGCAACGGCGGTCATTGGTTTTCCTTTTCGAGACGGGAGACGTGCAGGGGCGCCGGCACGCAGCCGAAATAGCGGCGGCAGGCGAGCCGCATCTGCTTCGGTTCGGCGGCCGGGGTGGCCGTAACGCCAACATCGTTTGCGAGGGGGGCTTGGCTTGAAGACGGGGTTTCCGCTGCCATGAGGGCGATTGCGGCGATCGTGGTGCCCCGGGTCATTGATCTGACGACAGACATGGGTCGGCGTCTCCTGGACGACCGACCATGTAGGAGTGCGGACCGTATGAATTCGAGACGCTAGAAAGGGCCGCGATATAGCCGCGGCATAGTCGCCGGAAGAGGTCTACTTCGGCAGGGAGTCGAGGGCCTTCTTGGCGTCGGCGTCGTTCTGGGCAGCCGCTTGCTGCAACCAGCTCTTTGCCTTTGCGGCGTCGGCGGCGAGGCCTGCGCCGCCCTTGGAGAGCAGCAGACCGAGCTTACGCTGGGCTTCTGCGATGCCGGCCAGGGCTGCGCGCTCGTACCAGTCGGCCGCCAGAGTGCCGTCATGCGGGAAGCCTGCTTTGGCCTGCACCGTCGGATCGTAAAAGGAAGCCAGCTCGACCTGGGCGGCGGCGTTGCCCTGCTCCGCGGCTTGGCGGAACACCAGGAAGGCCGCGGCCGCATTGCCGTCCTTGGCGAACTCGCGGCCCTTGGCCAGCATCGCGTCCGGTTGCGGCTTGGTCGCGAGATACTCCGCCACGGTTTCGCGCACGGACTTCTTCGGTGGCTCGGTGCTGGCGAGTGGCGTCGGGGAAGCCGTTAGCGGTGGAGTCGCGGCGACGGTCGGTTCGGGCTTGCTGAAGTGGTTCGTCCAGGCGTAGTAGCCACCGCCGATCAGGATCAGCAGGATCGCCAGCGCCACCATCCACCCTGTGCCGCCGCGGCGCCGTGGCAGATCGTCCATCGGATCGCGCGCGGCACGCAGGTCCGGCATCGGCCGGGGCGGCGGCGGTGGCGGCATGACGACGGTTGGCGGCTCCGGTGCGGGAGCAGGGGCGGGCTCTGGGGCCGGCCGTTCGCGTGCACGGCGCAGGCGCACGATATCGTCGGCAAACGGGTTCGAACCATCTGCGGCGCCCGATGTCAGCATCGCAGGCCAGGCGACGACCGTGGTGCCGACGACGCCGATATCGGGCTCGCGCACGCGCAGCCGGACGGTCGCAATGCCGGCCAGGCGATCGCAGATTTCCGGACCGAGGTGGAATTCCAGAACCTCGCCGCGGCGCTTCACCTGATCGGGCATCAGCCAGGTTTCGGTGCGCCGCCAGCCGTCGTCGGCCAGATGCGAGTCCGGCCCCTGCTGGCGTTGGATCGAGATGGTGAGGCCGTCGGGCGCAGCGTCGAGTTCGCTCACGCGCAACAGCGCGTGGCCGGGTTCGGTCAGAGGAGTGATGGAAGCGCGAACAGGCATCGACTCGGGCGTTCCTTACGCCGGCACGGCGCGCAGGATGGTGCCGAGGCGGTCGTTCTGCTCCGGCGTGATCTCGCGGCCACCCTCGTAGCCGACATTGTCCATGGCGAGCTGCAGGAAGGCGCGCATCCAGTCCTTGCAATAGTCGGCATAGATCGGCGCGGGGTCTTCACTCAGCACGGGGACGCCATCGGCCATCAATGTCGGATGCTCGAACACGCGGCGGGTCGGCGCATTAGGCGGCAGGCCCGGACGTTGATCGATCGGCAGCTTATCGAAGCCCAGTGCGCTCACATAGCCGTTCAGCGCCGAGGAGGCGGTGCGCACCTGGCGCTCGGCGATCTCCTCCCACTTGGCATTGGCGGCGTTCTCCAGCGCCCGCACCTCGTGGCTGAGCTGGTCGATCAGCTTCAGACGATGGGCGCCCACGATCAGTTCATCGATCAACCAGCCCAAATGCTGACGATCGACGCCATAGTGCGACAGCGCCTTCTCGTCGGCGCCGACGCGGCGCATGTTCTCGAGCCAGTAGTCGGCAGCCTCGCGCGCAAAGCGCTCGGCACGGTCCTCCAGCACGCCTGAAGGTGTCGGCGCATGGTGGACGGCATCCTCGCCGAACACGTCGGCGAAGATGGCGCCAAGGTCGACCGCAGCGCCGGTCGATTGCGCCACCGGGCCTTGAGCCTTGCCGTTGCGCGTCGGCGTTTCGTCGGAGGCCCGCGCCGTGGCGATACGGAAATAGATCTCGCGCAGTGCGGTATCGGCGATCTGCAGCGCCGCGACCAGTTCGCCGAAGAGCTGCTGCTGGATGACGTTTGCCAGACCGCGCAGCACCGTGTGCACCAGGTCGCGCTTCTTGGTGCGGGCATCGCCGTCGGAGGCACTGTGGAAGCCAGCCAGGCGGTCGACCAGGCGGCGGATCTGGACGTCGAGCTGGCCACGTACCTGTGCGCGCTTGATCGCGGGATCGCACACCGGGATCAGGCTCTTCACGAGATAGGAGACGCCACCGTCGTTGGCGCGGAAGGCTTCGTCCCACGCCCTTGCCGGATCGGCGAAATGGCGGCGCACGTCCTCGTTGTCGATGAAGTAGCGACGAAGTTCAGTGGCGCGCTGGGCGAAGGTATCCGCAATACCGATCTCGCGGCCGCCGTCATAGTCCATCAGCCGTTCGTCGATGACGGTCGGGTTGCGCAGCCAGAACGTATTGTCGAACGGCCGGCCGTTCCAGTTGAGTGGCCACTCGCCGCGGAAATTGTTGACCAGCGAGTTGCCGAGACGGGCGCTCCAGCGAAGGTGGCGCGATTCCTCGGTCTCGCCCGCCTTCTGCTCGAACTCGCGGTCCATCTTGGACAGAACCAGGAACAGCGCGTTCTTCTGCTTGGCGCGGTCGGCCGGCGTGGCGCCGATCGTCTGGTCGATCCACGCAGTCATCATGTCCGAAAGGTCGCGGACCTCCTGGTTGCCGTCGGGGATGCAGAGAAGGATGGCGGAAAGCTCGCGCTCCGCCGAATAGCGCTGGAAGAGATAGGCGACCTTGCCACGCAGCAGTAGCTCGCGCAGCGGGTTGGCTCCTTCGGCGACGCCCTTGGTCTTGGAGACATCGTCGAGCTTGGCGAGCTTCAAACGCGAGCGGGCGCCGGGAAAGTCGAGCAGGTCGGTGTGATCGAAGAAGTCCCAAGGCTTCTCGGCGATTGCGACATTGAGCTCCGCCGTCAGGGCGCAGATCAGCGAGCGCGGCAGGTCGGTGTCGGGCGAGGAGCGTCCGTCGGCTTGCTTCGGCCGCACCTGCAACGTGTCGTCGGAGTCCGCGCCTAGCCGGTCGAGCGTCAGCACGTCGATGATGCTCTTCTCGCGGGGGATCAACGCATCCATGCCGAGCAGGGCCTCGGGCGCGAAGGCGAGCTTCTGCAAGCCTTCGTAGAGCGTGATGTAGAGGTCGGTGAAGGGCTGGAAATCGTACCACAGCACCGACCACAGTCGGGCGCGGTCGTGACCGGAGAGGCGCGGCGCGAGATCGATTGCCTCGCGCCAATAGTCCGTGCGCAGCTCGGCCGTGACGCCGGCGAAGAACGTGTCGAAGTACTCGATCAGGTCGAGCACGTCGTCGGAGTCGAGATCGCCCACCGGTGTGGGCTGTGCCTTGGATCGCAATTCGGCCAGACGCTTGCGAATCGCAGCGCCATCGGGCCCCTCGAACTCGGCCTTCTGGTGATCGAAGTCGAGCAGGAAGGAATTTCCCAGGATCTTCACGATGTCGGTCTGCGTCAGCAGCCGCACGCGCACCGGAAAATCATGCGAGACGTCGCTCAGCCCCAGGCCGAAGCGCGTGACGAGGCCCGTGGACTCGCGATTGCCCGGCGGGTTGATCTCGCGCAGGAAGTCATAGCTGCGGTCGGCAAAGCGGGCCTGCAGCGGCCGGCCGTCGCGGCTGGCCAGGATCGAGACGAGATAGGACTTGCCGGCCTGGCTGGGGCCAAACACACCGACGCACATGCGACGCCGCGCGGCACGCGCCAGCTTGCGGCTCTGGTTGCGAACTTTCTGCAGCTCGCTCACCAGCGACGGCGCCTGCTGCGCCACGGTGGGGGACTGTGCGGAAGCGTTCTTCAGCCAGGTCACGCCCTCGCTGGCAGCGACGGCCAGCGCTTCGCAATCCTGGGCCAGTTTGAGATCGACAGTGTCCATAGTTTGTCCGTGAACCTTCAACCGGTCTTGAGCATGCCCGTGTCGAGCCAGTAGCCCTCACGGCGCGGCAGTGTCTGGAGACGAAGCGTCAGGCGGTCGAGCGCGACGGCACGACCGTCGCGGTTGGTCACCTGACGCAGGCGGAAGCGCTCGACGTCACCCGAGTCCTTGTCCTTGGGCTTCACGCGGGCCAGTGCGATCTTGAACGGCGTTTCGCGCGCGTGACGTTCGGCATATTCGGGTTTGGCGAACTCCAGCGCGTAGAGCCGCGCCGCCGGCCAGCGCACCAGATCGAGTTGGCGAGCGCCCAGCCACATGGGGCCGCGGAACTCGAAGGCGATCTCCGGCAGTTCGTATTCGCGATTGTCGAGATCGACATCGCGGTAGACGAGATCCTCCTTCTGCAGGCGACCACCGCCATCGAGCTTGCCGATGAACTTGGCAATGCTCTTGGAGCGCAACAGGTCGGAGCGGAAGGAAAAGTCGGGGAGCTGCGACTGGGCGAGGGCAGCGATCATCGCGCCGACCGCCACGGTGGTCTTGGGATCCTCTACGCGCAGGCGCGCGTCGCGGAAGGGATACCAAGCGCCGACGCGATAATCGTGCAGCGAGATCACGCGCTCCGGCGGCAGCGGCAACAGCTCCATCACGAGCGCCCGGATGCCGGGCAGGCGCGAGGGCCGGCCGGAGAGCAGCAGCACATCGCAATCGTAGGCGTGTACGATCTCGGCGAGCGGCGCCAGCACGCGCGCCATCTCGGCCCGCACCGTCTTGTCGAGGCCCGGCAGATCGACCGGGAAGACGACGGTGCGCAAATCGAAGTTCTGGGCGCCGCGCTTGCGGGCGGCCTCGTTCACGAAGGTGACGACCTCCTCGGACGGCCTGGCGCCACCCGGGAAGAAGGTCTCGTAGGGACGCGGCTCGGCCGCAACGACACCCGAGGTCGGGTCGAACGTCTCGGCGGCGCGTAGGAATTCGAGCGCGATCGGATGGGCGATCTGCAGCGCGAACTGCTGGCGCAGGTTGCGCTGAATGACGTCCTCGCCACCGCGATCGCCGCCCACCAGTTCGGCCATTAGGTCGGCCGGATTGGCGATGCCCGAAGCGCGTAGTGCCGCTTCGATCGGGGGCAGCACATGCGCCTGCACGACGCGCAGCAGGATATCGTCGCCCGCGACGTTGAAGCCCTCACGGAACTTTTGCTCCGGGAAAAGAGTCACCGACGTGCCGGCGCCTTCGAGGCGATAGGAATTGATTATCAGGTCAGTCGTGCCACCACCGACATCGATGCTGGCAATGCTCAGCGTGTCGCTCGCGCCTTCGGCCGTCGGCTTGCCCCGCGGCTTGCGCGTGAGCTGGAAGAAGCGGCGGGCATCGCCGCCGAAATTGCGCGCCACTTCGGTATAGAGATAGACGAGCTGGGTGCAGCTCGCTTCGTCCCAATCCGTCAGCACCCGTGGCGACGGGGCGGCTGGATCGTCGAGCTTCCAGCCCATCATCATCCAGACGAGATCGCGTGCCGCCTCGGCGCGCTTGCGGAAGATCAACCGCTCGGCCAGCGGCATGCCGGTTGGCAGAGTGAGCACGATGCGGCGCAGGCGGCGCGGCGTCTCGGCATGCGCACGACGGCCACGCTGCTGCGGCGAGTTCATCAGGGTCAATGCCTGCAGCAGGATCTCGGAGAGCACGAAGGTCATCACCGAGGAGCGCGAATAGAGCGGCTCGAACACCGGCAGATGGTCGGCCGAATCGGCATCGGCATCGACTAGATGCAGCGGTTCGCCCTTCTGGTTGACGAGCTGTGCCATCGGGCCGGCGGCTGCCGGCATCGCGGTCTGGTCCTGGGCGTAGGCGACGTTGAAGCGCCATTCGCGTGTCTGCGGCTCCTCGTCCCACAGATAACGCTTGGGGCTCGACATGCCGGTGTTGCCTTCGGTGCCGCGCCGGCGGGCGGCGAGCCGCGTCGCTTCGGGGCCGACACGCGTCATGGTCGGCCAGACGAAGGCGTCGGCGCGACCGCCCAACCTCGAAAGATGGTTTTTGCCGAACCAGGCCTGGGCGAACTCGACGCGCGATTCGAAGGGCCGCGTATGCACGACTTCGGGGTGCGAGAGATCGCGCAGGGCGAGTTCGTAGGAATCGTTCAGGTTGACGCCCAGCTCGCCTGCCGCCTCGATCAGAAGGCCGCAGGTCCGCGAGTTGCCGACATCGAGCACGAGATCGACCTCGATAGCACCGCGACCCGGCCGCTCGGCATCGCCGACCAGCTTGACCGGCGGGAAGTGCGCGGCGGCAGCCAGCAGGCCGAGGAAGGCGAGATAGCGCGCCGTCGCTTCCTGGGGCTTCTGCTTGATGTCGTTGTCAATTTCTTCCGCCGTGGCACGGGGATGCAGCTCGTGGAACAGCTCGTCGAGCCATTGCGTCATCCAACCCTGGCGCAGCAGCCAGTGATTGGCGCGCTGCTGCGGGGCGAGCGCAAACAACGCACCCGAGGTCACGTCCTTGGGCGAGGGCGCCAGATAGGCGCGGCCCTCGGCCTCGGCGATCAGGCCCGTGTCGAAGGCCAGCACCGCGCGATAGCGATTGCCCTGTTCGTCGCGATAGCCTGCGCCATAGCGGACTTCGAGATCGACCACGCGCACGCGCGCCCAGTCCGCCGGACCTTCGCGAAACTGATTGTTCGGCCGCACCTGCAGGAACGGCACCGGCACCCATTTGTCGAGAAAGGGCGCCAATGCGTCCTTGGCGGTGATCACGAGATTGGGTTCGGCTGCGCGGCGCCGGCCACTTTCGACGACCTCGTACTGGCCGCGGCCCTCGTCGAAATCGAGCTGCACCAGATCGTCGACCGCCTTCGTTGCGGCCGCGTCATGGAAACCCCATTCGCGCACCTTGAGGCGCACGGGGTCGAAGCCGAAATCGAGGAACTGAATGCCGGAACGGGCAATCAGCGTCGTCGGGCTGGGATAGCTCGGCAGGCGGGCGAGGTCGCTCATGTCACGTTCGTTACGGCCAATCCGATAAATCTAGGCACTCAACGGCCGATCTGCACGCGATAGCTGCGCTTGTCACCCGGCTGATTGCCGTTGCACTGGGCGACACCATCCGCGCCGACCTCGCAATTGACGACATTACGGGCATATGTGCGGCCGTCACTGCACTTGGGGTTGGATTTCTCTTCGATCACCAATTTGGCACCGTCCCAACGCGCTTCGGCCGGTGCTTCGCAGGTTGCACCATTCTTCTGCACAAAGCTCACCTTGCCTTTGCCCTTGTCATCGAGCGTGTAAGAAGGACGCAAATCCTTTTCGCCGGTAGCGGTCGCAAGGCCGTTACGCGAACGCCAGTCACCCTGCAGGAAGGCGAGATCCTGCTTCTGTTTGGCTTCCGGCGGAACGACCATCGGCTTGGGCTCGTCCTTCTTCTCGTTCTGCGCGGCGTTGCCCTTGTTCTGATCCTTGTGCTGCTCGTCGGGGCCTTTCATGTCGGCTCCTTTGTCGTCGGGCTTGTTCGGATCCTTGGCTGCGTCCTTTGCGGCAATGCCGAGATCGGCAGTCGAATTGCTATCTGGGCCAGCACTACGCTCGATCGGTGGCCCACCGACGGAACCTACGATCACGCCGCCCGGCGCGATGATGCCGGCCGCGCAATCGCCGCCACGGCGTGCCAGCTCGTCGGTCAGGCGGGCAAGTTCGAGGCGCAAATCTTCATTGTCCTGAACGAGCGTGGCGGCACGGGTCTGTTGCAGTTCGAGAGGCTGGCGGACGGCGAAGCCCAGCGCGCGCTCGCGAACTTCCGCTTCGATCATTGGTTCGATGCGCGGCAGGTACGGCCGCACCAACCATGCGAGCAAGGCCAGCAACAGGAGGAGCAGAACGCCGAGCAGTAACCATTGCCACCAGACGGTGCGTGGCGCGGCAACGGCGGCAATTGCCGGCGCGGATGCCATCACGGCTTCGGGGCGTGGCGCGACACGCGGTGTCGCGATCACTGCTGGTGCAGGAGGTGGACTTGCGAGGAATACGCCAGGCAGGGCCGCATCTGCGGTGAAGCCCCAGAAGGCCATGACCGGCCGGCCGTCCACGACATAGAGCGTCTCTTCGCCGGGCGCGGTCAGGGCATGGCGCAGCAGGCGCGCGAAGTTACGCTCCGCACTGGAGCGCTCCACGGCCTCCATCTGCGTTGCAAGCCCGGAGAGGTCGCCATGCAGACGATGAACCGTGTCGAGCACGGCTTGTCGCTCGTGCTCCGGCAGATCGGCGAGGCGGCGGACCTCGCCATCGAACGGCGCATACCAATGGATGCTGCGGCCGCTCGGCTCGGCCTCGGGGATCGCCAGCAGATCGGCATGCTCGCGCGAGAGTCGCGCGGCGATGGCGGTGCGAAGCTGGCCGGCAGCGCGCCACACGGGATCGCCCGCCAGCCCCAGCGCGCGGTAGCGCTGGAGCGGTTCACTGACAAGAAGCGGACCTGCAGCCATGTCTGTTCCTCAGCGCCCACCCCGGGGACAGGAGATGGAGTAGTTCCATCGCGTGCCCCAGATCTCTCCCGTTACGATCACGTCGACCGAATAATCCCCGCCGACCGGTTTCCAATCGAAGCCAAAACCGCCGCGGCCGCTGCGCGGGCCGCCCGTGCCTGCGATCTGCTGGCCGCGATAGATCACCTTGATGTCGTCCGGCCGGACGAAGAGCTGATAGTTCAACGCCACAAAGCCCGGTTTGTCGCCGAGATAATGCCGATTGCGCGTGACACCTTCGCCGCCCGAGTCACCCGACCAGTCGCAGGGAAGCTGACCTGGCGGGGGACGGTTCACCGGCGGTGCCGGTGGCGCAGGCGGTGCTGTGGCCTGCTGCGGCGGAGGCGGCGGGGCCTTTGCGACCGGTGGAGGAGGAGGCGGTGGCGGCTTGGGCGGCTCGATCGGCTTGCACTGCTCCAGCTTCGTCTTGAGCTCGGCCTGCAACGATGCAAGCTCGGCCTTCAGCTTCTGCTCGTCGGCCTTCTCCTCGTCGAACGATGCCTTGAGCAGCGGCGTGGGATCGGGTGGCGCTTCGGGAGCAGGCGGCGCGGGCGTCTCGTGAGTCGCGATGTTGAGTGACGGGTCGACCGGCACGCAGGCGCGCAACAACCACGAGGTCAGCAGCAGCAGGAGAAGGAGCAGAAGGCCGAACAGCAGCGCGCTCAACCAGGGCGCCCAGCCGAGACGGCCGGGCAGGCTCACGGCGGGAGCGCTCGCGAAGACAGCGGAAGGCACGGCCGGGGCAGGTACGGTTGTCAGGGCGAAGGGCTTCAGGCTCGCGGCCGCATCGGCTTCGTATCCCCAGGCAACGATGACCGGCTGGCCGTCGACCACGAAGACGAAATCATCGGAAGGCCGCGCTGTCGCCAGTTCGAGCGATCGGCCGATCAGCCGCGCTTCCTCGCTGGTCGCCGAGGCCTGAAGCTGCGCGCCGAGCGTGCGGATCGACTCGAGGTGCGTTTCCGCAGTGCGCAGCACTTCGGCGCGCTCGCTCTCCCCGAGTTCGCTCAGCCTTTGGACTGGACCGCTCTGCGCGGCATACCAGTCGATGCCGTCACCCGATTCGCGAAGCTGCGGATCGGCGAGAAGGTTGGCCGGCCCATCGCCCAAGCGACGGCGGATCACGGCGAGGAGCTGGCCCGCGACGGCGTGCAACGGATCGCCCCGCACGCCCAAGGGGCGCACGCCGAGCCGTGTCGTCATCAGCAAAGTGGGGCGTTCGCCCATGATCCCCGAGATGAGATGCCCTAAATAGCCAGGACATCATATCATCGGTCGAATCCGGCGGGTTTATGTCGGTTTGGCCACAGATTCGCGGTGAATTCAGCCGGGGCTGAGGAACGCCGTTCCGCCTGCAGCCTCTACTCGCACAATGGGTGTCGCGAATACGGTCGACAGGCGATCGGGATCGAGCGTCTGCCGGACCGGTCCGATATCGGTAAGGCGGCCATTTTCGATGATCCCGACACGATCTGCATAGCGCGCGGCCATGTTGAGATCGTGCAGGACGGCCAGGACGCCCAGCCCCCGGTCGACCCGCCGGCGGGCACTGGCGAGGGCGGCATGCTGGTGCGAAAGGTCAAGGCCCGAGATCGGCTCGTCGAGCAGCAGGAACGGCTTCAGGCCCGGTTCGGCATCGCACTGCGCCAGTACCCGGGCGAGCTGGACGCGCTGGCGTTCGCCACCGGACAGAACCGTGTAGGGCCGATCGGCGAAGGCCAGTGCTTCGGTCTCCGACAGGGCCTGTTCGGCTAGCGCCTTCATCTGCGGCTCCGACAGGCGGCCACGATGGGCCAGCAGGCCGAGCATCGCGATCTGCAGTCCCGTGAAGTCGAACGCGACAGTCGAATGCTGTGGCAGCACGGCGCGGCGCAGGGCGAGATCGGCCTTGCGCCACTGGCCGAGCGGCCGCCCGTCGAGCAACACCTGTCCGGCGCTGATCGCACGATCGCCGCAGAGCGCCCCCAGCAGCGTGCTCTTACCCGCGCCGTTGGGGCCGATGATGGCCAGGAACTCACCCGGCGCCACGTCGAGCGAGATGTCCTGGATGAGCGGCTTGGTGCGCACCCGGACTTCGACGCCGACGGCCTGCAGAAGGCTCATAGGCCACCTCGCGCGGCACGGCCGACCAGCAGCCAGAGGAAGAACGGTCCGCCGACCAGCGCCGTAAGCACACCGATTGGTAGCTCCGCCGGTGACACCAGGGTGCGGGCGAGGGCGTCGGCCAACACGAGGATTGCGCCGCCGAACAAGGCTGCCGCTGGCAGCAAGGTGCGGTGCGCGGGGCCCAGCATCATCCGCACGATGTGCGGAGCGAGCAGGCCCACGAAGCCCACGATGCCCGAGATTGCGACGCTCGCGCCGACGGAGAGTGCGACTTGCGCCACGAGGCGGATCTTCAGGCGCTCGACGTCGACGCCGACGTGCCCCGCCTCGCGCTCGCCCAATGCCAGCGCATCGAGCAGGTGCGCCGTGGGCAGGAGCGTCGGCACGCTGATGGCCAGCACCAGTAATGCCGGGATGATCGCCGTCCAGGTCACGGCGCCGAAGCCGCCCATGGTCCAGAAGATCAAGGTACGGAGCTGTTGATCGTCGGCCACGAAAACCAGCATGCCGATGCCTGCGGAGGCGAGCGCATTCACCGCGATGCCGGCCAGCAGCAGCGTGCCGACCAACGTGATGCCTTCGCGTGCAGCGATCTTATAAACGACTATCGTAGCGGCCAGGCCGCCGATGAAAGCCGCGATGGGCAGGCACCACGGCCTGAAGCCCGGCGGTATGATGTGCATCACTCTTTCGCCGAGCACGATCACCGACACGGCGGCGAGCGCGGCTCCGCTCGACACGCCGAGCAGGCCGGGATCGGCCAATGGGTTGCGGAACAGGCTCTGCATCGCGGCACCGCCGGCCGCGAGGGCCGCACCGACGGCAAAGGCCGCGATCACGCGCGGCGCGCGGATGGCGTAGAGCACCGCAGCCGTCGTGTCGTCGAGCGGTGCATTCGAGAGGCCGATAGCCGAGAGGATCTGGCCAAAACTGACTGGAAAAGCACCGATACAGAGGCCGCACAGCACACTCACCAGTGCGGCGAGCACAAACAGCGGGATCGGACGGCGCAACGCAGGCGCCGTCCATGCCGGCGTTGTCATGGCGCACGCGCCAGTTCGGGATGCAGGGCCAAAGCCAGTTCCTGGGCTGCTTGCGGCGTGCGCGGGCCAAAACCCAACAGCAACAGCGCATCGAACTCCAGCACCTTGCCGGCTTTGCCGGCCGGCGTGCGGTTGAGCGACGGCTGGTCAAGAATTGCCTGGATGCCGCCCATGGCTTCGACGGTCTGGCGCGTGACCAGGATGTAGTCAGCCTTGGACGCGATCACAGCCTCAGGCGTCAGCGGCCGATAGCCGGAATAGCCTTCGATCGCGTTCACACCGCCAGCCAGCCTGATGATGCCGTCCGCCGCCGTGTTGCGGCCCGCCGCCTGCGGAGCGCCGCTGCCCATGCCGAGCAGGAACAGCACGCGCGGGCGGCTGGTTGCGGTGGCGAGCCGGTCGGCCAGCGTCTTCATGGCGGCGCGGCCGCGTTCGATCATGGCGTCGGCTTCCGCCATCTTGCCCGTCGCCTTGCCAACCGCGGCGATCTTGGCGATCACGCTGTCGTAGTCGTAGTGGTCGGGCAGGACCATGACTTCGATCCCGGTCGCCTTCAGCTGATCGAGAACGGTCGCCGGGCCGGCCGCCGTCGTGGCGATGATCAAGGTGGGCTTCAACGAGAGCACGCCTTCGGCCGAGAGCGCCCGCATGTAGCCGACCTGCGGCAGCGAACGTGCCTCGCTCGGGTAAAGGCTGGTCGTGTCGACGCCGACCAGGAGCTTCTCCGCCCCCAGCGCATAGATGATCTCGGTGATGGAGCTGCCGACGGCCACGATGCGCGGCGGCTGCTGCGCGCTTACAGGAAAGGAGGCGGCCAGCGCCGCCCCCATGCCCAGCGACAGGACGTGACGTCGCTGCATCACGAAGCGGCCTGCTTCTCGATGCGCGCAACGATCGCCCGCCAGTCTTCGAGCTCGGGCTTACCGGGCTTGCGGGCGCCGAACATCAGCAGGATGTTGCGGTTCTCCGCATCGAACGCCTCGATCGACGTGACGATGCCGTCTTCGGTGGGCTTGCGCACGGAGAAGACGCGGGCGACGCCAGAGTCGCGCAGGTGCATGTTGAAGTCGGGATCGAGCACGTTGAACCAGCCGTGCGTGTCGACCAGCCGCTTCACGGGTCCGGTATGGATCTGGATGCAGCCGCGGCTGCCCACGAAGATCATGATCGGCAGGCCCGATTGCTGGGCAGCCTCCATGGCTTCGCGCAAAGCGCGCACAGGCAGTTCGCGGGAGAATTCCTCGCCGATCAGGCGTAGCGCCTGCACGCGGCCGACCTTGAACTTGCCCAGCATGCCGAAGAACTCGTGCGTGTCCTTCATGCCGGCCCAGGCCTTGCGCAGCCCGTCGAGGTCGATCTCGGCATCCGGCCGATCCGTGGCGTCGGGGGCGTGCGGTACGATCTTCAGCGGCTGCTGCTCCGCCGTGAAGCGGGCGATCAGCGCGTCGAAAGCCGGCCGGTCGGTCTCGTCGGTGGCGTAGATCTTGTGGACGGCTTCGCCCGCGGCGTCGAAGAACTGCAAGCTGAGCCGTTCGCCCTGCTTCAGCGGTTCACGGACGGCAAAGCCGTGCTTCCAGGAGCCGAGGAACAGGCGCAGATCGATATCGGTGCCCAGCACCAGACCGTGCGGCCCGGTGATCTGGACGTCCTCGAAACGGCCATGACGCTCGTGCACGCAATGCTCGTTGCGCGTCAGGCACATCACGCGGCCAACCGACGGCATGTCGTTCAGGATGCCGCGCCAGTCAGCGGTCAGCGGCGTTGCGGTCTGGCCGACGCCGAGTGCTACGAGCTCGGCCTCGCTCACGCCCAGTGTCGCGGCGGCATCGCGGATCCGCATCGCTGGCTGTTCGCCGCGTAAGCGGCTCCACCGGGCGGCGAGGTCCGCGTTCTGGGTTGAGAGCATGATTTCTCCTTTCAACGTAGATGAAAACGAACAGGAATTTCGACCCAGGCGGCGACCGGACGGCCGTCGCGCATGGCGGGAAGGAACTGCCAGCCGCGCACTGCGGTGAGTGCGGCGCGATCGAGCAGGGCAAAGCCGCTGCCGCGCCACAACAGTATCTCGGCAGCCGAACCATCGGGATCAAGACGCACCCGCACCAGAGCTTCACCCTGCTGGTTGAGCTCGATGGCGCGCTGCGGATAGACCGCCGGCGTCGGCGGATGGCGATAGCGCGGCCGGCCCTCGAACACGATCAGCGGCGCCGGGGAGGCGGCCTGCTGGGTCGTGCTGGCATCGCCTGCATCTGGATTGGGTGCCCGGCTGACGGCGGCCTGGGCGTTGGGCCGTGCAGCCGCCGGCTTGGGCGGCGGTGCCTTGGGCTTCGGAGGCTCTGCCGGCTTCAGATCGGCGGCCTTGAGCGGCGGCGGCTCCTGCGGTGGCGGCAGCTCGACCTTGATCTCGGGTTCGAGGGTGAGCTCGGGCTGTGGCTCGGGAGGCGGAAGCGCGGCAGCCGTTTCCTCGACCGACGGGAGCTGCGGCTCCGGTGGCGTCTCGGCCGCCTGTTCCTTGGTGTCGGGTTCGTTGTTGTTGGCCTCGGATTCGGGGCCTGCTGTCGGTGCGGCAAGCGACAGCTCCACCATAAGGGCGGGTTCGTCGCTGGCGCTGCTGCCGGCCATGCTGGCGAGCAGCAAGGGAACAAGGATCAGCCCATGCAACGCAAGCGACAACGCCAGCGACACACGAGGACCGCGTGTCGCTGGCGCCGGCAGTCGCTCGGCGGAGAGGGCCGCCGGGACTACCATCGTGCCGTGAGGTTGACGCCGAAGTAGCGGCCGGGCTGCGCGTAGAGATCGAGCTGCTGGTTCGTCGATGCGAGCCCGATCACGTCCGCGGCGTTCCAGTACTTCGCGTTGGTGATGTTGAAGACGCCGGCATTGATCTTGACGGCATCCTTGAAGGTGTAACCGACCGTGGCGTCGAGATTGAAGTAAGCCGGGGTCTGGAAGTAGTTCGGGTTGCTGACCTGGCTGTGCTGCGCGGTCATCGTGCCGATGATCTGGGCGACGATGCCGTTGCTGGAGGTGTAGCGGACACGCGCCTGGCTGGCCCACGGGGCGACCGAGTCGACAGGCTGGTTGGTGTTCGTGTCGGTGCCTTGCGCGAAGGCCGTCCAGCCGAGCACCGACCAGTTGTCGTTGAAGCGATACTCGCCGCGCGCTTCGATACCCCAGATCGTGACGTTGCTGAGGTTCTTGTACTGGAAGAGGGTGACCGGGCCGTTCATGCCAACCACGACCGATTCCAGGAAGTTGTTGTAGAAGTTCGCGAAGCCGGTGAGCTGCCAGCTCGAGCCGTCGGCATACTTGCCGCGCATGCCAACTTCGAAGCTGTTGGCGGTCTCGGGCTTCAGGTTGGGGTTGGGCAGGATCTGGTAGAACGACGCCGCGTTGGTGAAGCCGAAGTTGGCGTTGTCGTACGGCGGCGCGCGGAAGCCCGTCGCGTACTGGAAGTAGCCCGAATAGATATCCGAGAAGTGGTAGAGCAGGCCGAGCTTGGGCGAGGCCGACACGTAGGTGCTCGCCGACGGGATCATGTTGAGGGCGGCGCCGGTCGAGTTCCAGAAGTAGGCGTCCGGATTGGGGTTCAGGCTGTAGTAGTCGAACCTGACGCCCGGCGTGATCTTGAGCCGGCCGCCTAGGGCGCTGATCTCGTCTTGCACGTAGACGCCGGCCTGGATCGTCGTCGAGTCCGGGAAGTTCTTGTTGGGATAAAGCTCTCCGCCCACGTTCTGGGTGCGTGCGCCTGTCGCCAGCGTGATCTGCCAACGGTCGCGCGGCCGGGTCGTCGTCGTGTAGGCGAAGCTCAGGCCATAGGTGAAGTGGTTATCGGTGTTGCCGATCTTGGCGTCGGTGTGCATCTGCAGCTCACCGCCCCAAACGTTCTGCGTGTAGTAGAACTGCGACGTGCGGGCATTGGTCGGCACGGCGCTGTTGGTGGCGCCACGCAGCTGATAGGTGTCGGCCTGCATGTAGACCGAGTTGAAGTAGGCCAGCAGGCTCAACTTATCGACGAAACCGATCGGGGCGTCGTGCTCCCACTGTGCGCTGATGCGGTACGTGTTGGTGTAGTCCTGACCCCATTCGTCGAAGACGCGGGCGAAGAGGGCGGGGAACGTACCGGTGCCGGAAAGGACCTGCGTGCTCTGCTTGCCTTGCGTGTAGCTGCCGGTGACGCGGATCGTGTCGACCTCGGTCGGCCGGAACACGGCCTTGGCGAAGAAGTCGTTGCTGTAGAAGCTTGTCGGATTGGGCGCGATGGAACTTTGCGCCGGCGTGTACTCGTGGCCGTCGCGCCGCGTGTACATGCCCATGAACTCGAAATCGCCAGCCTTTACGGCGCCTGTGAACGTCTCGGCAAACTGAAGGTTGGCGCCGCTGTAGGCCGCCTTGACGCTGCCGTAGATGTTCTTGCCGTCCTTCAGATAGTCGCGGGGGTCCTTGGTGATGTAGGCCACCACGCCGCCGATCGCGTCGGAGCCGTAAAGCGCCGAGGCGGGACCGCGGATGATTTCGACCCGCTTGATGTCCTCGAGGTCGGGCTGCTCGCGCGTATAGGTGCCGGCGCCCATGTTGCTGTCGGGAAAGTCGGGCTGGCGCATGCCGTCGACCATCAGCAGCACGCGGTTGCCGCCGATGCCGCGGATGACGAAGTTCTGGAAGCCGGCGCGTGTCGGATTGTTGCCGACCGTGACGCCTGGCTCGTTGCGCACGAGGTCGCGTACGTCCTGCATGTTTTCTCGGTCGATGTCTTCGGTCGTGATAACCGAGACAGTGGCCGGCACGTCGTCGAGCGGGCGACGGCTGCGCATGGCTGCAGTTGTAACCGCGTCGAGCTGAGTGGGGATCGCTTGTGGAGCTGCCGGGGCCGTGGCGGGGGGCGGGACCTGGACTTGGGCTTGATTCGGGGAGACTGGCGTAGCCGTGACGGGGTTCGGGTTGATCGGCGAGGGCGCCGGCGTCGTCTGCGCCGACGCGGGCACGGCAAGCGCGCCGCCGATGGCCGTCGTCGCCATCAGTGCATAAAGAAGCGTACGGATAGTCATTAGCCAGGTCCCCAAAACAAAAAAAGGACGCCTGGCTGGCTTGCTCCCCCAACAGGAGCGGCGGGCTGGGCAGTTTGACCGAGGAGGGATGGCCCCTCGGGGTCTCGTTACTTAGTGAGAATGAGCTTGTTTGAGGCAGTGACGCGCAGGCGGTACGTTTCCGTCCCGTGGCGGATGATCAGCTCCCGCTGACCGCTCATCAGTTCCACGCTTTCCACGACCGGTGCCCCCAGGTCCGACACGCCTAAGGTCGGTCGTTCCCGTTCCACTTCTGTCGGCCGTACAGGACGCGTGATCTGCGTCATGCGCCTCTCATCCCCTTTTGAGTTGCGATTGACTCTCAGTTGCATAGACTGTGGTTTCTGTCAAGGTTCTTCAACTTTCGGTGAAACGATGGAAAGCGCGCAGGATCAGGGGCTTAGCGCCCTGCAAAGCGACCCGAAGCCGGGTTGCGGCCGTGCCGGCTGTGCCTGCGCCCTGCCCGTAAGTGAGCGTTTCGTCCTGTGGGCGCTTCGCCAATGGCAGCAGGATCGGGCGCTCCCCAATGAACGCTCGATCCTCCATCGCGGCTTCAAGGTCGCCGGCCTCCTGGAGGCGCTACCCGACTTCGCCATCGCGATGGATGCGTTCCTGTTCGGCGCGCGCCGCGCCATCGAGATCCATGTGCCGACCTGCTCGAGCGTGAGCCGAGACGAGGCGGTGCTCGTCGCGCTATGTGGTCTGGCGCAGGGCGATTTCGACGGTCCGCTGCTAGCATCGCTCGACGTGATGATGGCGCCCACGGCCTCGCGGGTGGCGGCCGTGCGGCTCAAGGCTTTCGCCGTGGCCTTGTCGAGTGCGGGGCTGCGGCTCACGCCGATGCCGGGCGATGCCGCCGGGAGGCTCAATTGACCGCGCCCATGCCCGACCGTCTCGCCGACCTGCAGCACGCGATGCGGGTGATCTCCGATGCCGTCGAGGGTCTGCCCGAGGAATGCCGCGACCTTGCCGGCAATGCCCTGCTCAACATTGCCGCCGAAGCGGTGACGCAGGATGTCGGTTGCACCGAGGCCAGCCGCATTTTTTCGCGCCTCGCGGACCTGCTGTCGCGGGGCTTGCAGCCACCGGCTGCCGACGCGATCTCCCTCAGCGGCTTCGACGCGTGACGGCGGCGGCCATAGAGTCGCCGTCGAAGCCCACCAATCCGGGGCTCCTCGCCTCGCTTCTTTTGATCGGCGGCGCCAACTCCGTCCTGTTCTCCGTTATGCCGCCGGCTGGCCGTCATCTCGGCTTCGTCGAATGGCAGATCGGCCTGATCGTCGCTTTTTCGGCCGTGGCCTACATGATTGCCGCGGCATGGTGGGGGCGTGCCAGCGACATTAAGGGCCGTCGCTACGTCGTCGTGACCGGGATGGTGGGCTTCGGTCTCGGCGGGATCGTCTTTGCGGCAGTGCTGGATGTCGGCCTTCTCGGCATTGCGCCGGTCATGCTCGTGCTGATCCTGCTGATCGGCGCGCGTATTGCCCAATCAGCCGTGTCGGGCGGTGTTTATCCGGCAGCTCAGGCCTACATCGCCGAAGCGACACCGCCGGAGAAGCGCGCGGTTGCCCTCTCGGGCGTAACGGCGGCCTTCGCGCTCGGGACCATTCTGGGGCCGGCAATGGCGGGCCTGCTGGTCGAGATCAGGATCACGTTGCCGCTCTATGTGATCGGCCTGCTGAGCCTTCTCGCGGCGCAATGGTGCTTCGTGTCGATGAGGCCGCGGCCGGCATCGACGGGCGAGCGGCCTCTGCGCCTGTCGGCTCGCGATCCGCGGGTGGCGATCTGGATCGTCATGGCGATGGTCTATTTCGTGTCGGTTGCCGGGACGCAGCAAATCCTGGGCTTCGCTGTCCAGGACCGGCTCGCGCTCGACGTTGCGGCGACCGCTCGCGTCACCAGCATGATCTTCATGGCCGGCGGGCTTGTCGCCGTGCTGTTCCAGGTGTTTGTTGTCCGCCGCTCAAAATGGTCGGCGGCGACGCTGATGATCGTCGGCCTGCTGGCGTCGGTGGTCATGCAGGTCGGGTTGCTCCTGGCGCGTGACGCCTGGCAGTTCGTCGCTGTCGCACTGCCGTTGGGCATTTCCTTTGCCTGTGTATCGCCGGGCTTTTCGGCCGCTGCGTCGATCGCCGTCGGCGCGCGCGAGCAGGGGGCAGCGGCAGGGCTGGTTGCCGCGGCACAGGCCGGTGGATTTCTGGTCGGCCCGCTGATGTTCGCCGTGCTCTACCAGTTCGCGCCGGCTTCGCCCTTCCTCGTCGGCCTTGGCATTGCTGCCCTGTTGTTCCTGCTTGCCCTTTCCCGGAAACCTGCCGCCACATGACCATCGATCCCGCTCGCAGCATCCCGATCCTCGCGTCCCTCGATATTGCAGAGACGCGCGCCTTCTATGTCGACCAGCTCGGATTCGCGGTCGGCTATGAGGAGGCCCACTATCTCATCGTCAAGCGCGACGACATGGAGTTGCACTTCTGGAAGACCGACGACCGTCGCTTTCCCGAGAATACGTCCTGTTACATCCGCGGCGGCCAGGTCGCAGCGCTCCACGACGAGTACAGCAGGCGCGGCGTGGCTAGGCTGTCCTCCTTCGAGGTGCGGCCGTGGAACATGAAGGAATTCTACATCCACGACCCTCACGGCAACCTGCTGAAGTTCGGCTGCGGCGAGTGGTAGGGCGCTAGATCTCGATGCGGCTGCCGAGCTCGACGACACGGTTGGCGGGCAGGCCGAAGAAGTCACCGGCGCTGGCGGCAAAGCGTGACAGCGCCAGGAAGAGCTTGCGCTGCCAGCGGGGCAGCAGCGGCTTGCTCGATGCCGTGAAGCTGTTGCGACCGACGAAGTAAGAGGTTCGCATCGGATCGAATGGCAGGCCCTTATCGGCCAAGCGTTCGAGGTCACGTGGCACCTCGGGCTGCTCCATGAAACCGTAGCGCAGCACGATCCGGTGGACGCCCTTGCCGAGATGGGTGATCTGCCCGCGGTTCTCCGGCGAGACGTACGGGATGTCCGGTACTTCCACGGTGAGCAACGCGACATGCTCGTGCAGCACCTCGTTGTGCTTGAGGTTGTGGAGCAGGCAGCGCGGCGCATTGCCGGAAAAAGCGGTCAGATAGACTGCCGTGCCCTGGGGGCGATGGACGCGGCCGGGATTGATGCTGTCGAGCAGGGCCTCCAGGGGCAGTGACTCCTCTCGCTCGCGTGTAGCGACGGCAATCCGTCCCCGGAGCCAGCTCCACATGATGAGGAACATCGCCGCGGCGATGACCAGCGGCACCCAGCCGCCATCGAGGAACTTCAGCATGTTGGCGGAAAGCAGCGAGGTGTCGATCACGATGAACAGGCCGAACACCGGGATGGAGAACTGCCACGACCATTTCCAGGCGCGGACGGCCAGTGCGAACACCAGCACGCTGGTCACCAGCATCGTGCCGGTGACGGCGATGCCGTAGGCCGCCGCGAGGTTGCTCGAGGATTTGAAGGTCAGAACCAGGATGATGATGCCGACGAGCTGCAGCCAGTTGACGACGGGCAGGTAGACTTGGCCGAATTCGCTGGCCGAGGTGTGCTCGATATGCACACGCGGGCTGAGGCCGAGCAGCGAGGCTTGCGTTGCCATCGAGAAGGCGCCGGAGATCGTGGCCTGCGAGGCGATCACTGTTGCGGCCGTCGCCAGCCCGACCAGCGGATAGAGGGCCCAATCCGGCGCCAGCAGGAAGAACGGGTTGGAGATTGCCGTCGGATCGGCCAGCAGCAGGGCGCCTTGACCGTAATAGTTGACCAGTAGCGCCGGCAGCACGAGTCCGAGCCAGGCCATCCGGATCGGCTTGGCACCGAAATGGCCCATGTCGGCATAGAGCGCTTCTGCGCCCGTCACGGCGAGGGTAACGGCACCCAGCGCCAGGAAGGCGACGAAGCCATTTTCCCGCGTGAACGCTACGGCGTGGTGCGGCGAGAGAGCCGCCAGCACGCTGGGATTGTCGATGAGCTGACGGATGCCGAGGGCGAACAGGACGGCGAACCAGAGCAGCGTGATCGGTCCGAACCAGCGGCCGACGCCGGCCGTGCCGAAGCGCTGGACGGCGAACAGCCCGCACAGGACGCCGAGCGCAAGAGGCAACACTAAAGGCTGGAGAGCCGGCGTGGCGACGTTCAGCCCCTCCACCGCACTCAGTACCGAGATGGCGGGTGTCAGCAGGCAGTCGCCGTAGAACAGGGCGGCGCCGGCGATGCCGAGCATGAGATAGACCCGGCGCCGTCGTTCCGGAATGTTGCTCTGGCGCGATACCAGCGCCATGAGAGCCAGCACGCCGCCTTCGCCCTTGTTGTCGGCGCGCATCACCACCACGACGTACTTCACCGTCACGATCAGGATCAGCGCCCAGGTGATCAGCGACAGAATTCCTAACACGTTCTCCGGCGTCGGGCGGATGCCGGTGTACTCGCTGAAGCACTCCTTGATCGTATAGAGCGGGCTGGTGCCGATATCGCCGAAGACGACGCCGAGTGCAGCAAGTGTGAGCGCGGCCGTGCGCTTGTTGCCGGCAGGCTGCCCCGGCGAACCATTGGCCGTCATGCTGATCGTCTCTCCCCCACCCGTCGCGCCCCTTGGCAGACGATTGATCCTACGCGCGAATTCGCTGACGCTGCAGCTCTGAAATGTGACGATTGGAGGAAACGATGGCCGAGAGCGAAAACTACCGGAAGGGCAGCGAAATCCGGGCCAAGCTGATGGGCGAAAAGTACGCCGCCGAGATGGCCAAGTCGGTCTACGACGACCCGATGATGAAGAAGTTCGGCGACTACGCCCGCGAGGCGGTCTTCGGCATGCTGTGGTCCCGGCCCGGCCTCGACCTCAAGACCCGGGCGCTCATCTGCGTCATCTCCGATACCGCCCAGGCGCGCTGGCCGGAGCTCGCCATCCACCTGCGCATGGCCCGGCGGCAGGGCTGGACGGAGGACGAATTGTCGGAGGCGCTGATGCACCTTTGCGGCTATATCGGCCTCCCGTCGGTGCGTGAGGCGATGCTCACTGCCAAGGAAGTGTTCGAGGAACTGCGCAAGGAAGGCTGAGTGCGATGGTGCTGATGACGACAAGCGACCTGCCGCTCGAACGGATTGCCCGCGGCAAGGTGCGCGATGTCTATGCCGTGGACGGCGACCGGCTGCTGCTGGTCGCGACCGACCGGGTGAGCGCCTACGATGTGGTGATGGCCGAGCCCATCCCGCAGAAGGGCGCCGTGCTGACCCAGGTCAGCGCCTGGTGGTTCCGCCAGTTGGGCGACGTCGTTGGCCATCACATGATCTCGGCCGATGCCGACGAGATCATCGCGGCGGTGCCGGCCCTCAAGGGCCATCGCGACGAGATCGCCGGCCGCGCCATGCTCTGCAAGCGCGGTACGGTGTTTCCCATCGAGTGCGTCGTGCGCGGCTACATCACGGGCTCGGCCTGGCGTGAATATGCCAAGACCGGGACCCTGGCTGGCGAGACGCTGCCGGCAGGCTTGCAGGAAAGCGGCCGGCTTGATCCGCCGATCTTCAGCCCGGCGACCAAAGCCGAGAGCGGCCATGATGAAAACATCACCATTGCGCAGATGAAGAAGGCGCTCGGCGCCGACGTCACCGCCGAGCTCGAGCGGCTGACGCGTCTGGTCTACACCAAGGGTCGCGACGTGGCGTTGAAGCAGGGCATCATCATTGCCGACACCAAGTTCGAGTTCGGCCGCACAAAGTCGGGCGAGATCCTGCTGATCGACGAGGTGATGACTCCCGACAGCTCCCGGTTCTGGCCGGCCGATGGCTATGCGCCCGGCAAGCCGCAGCCCAGTTTCGACAAGCAGCCGCTGCGCGACTGGCTCGATGTCGAGCGTCACGCCGGCCGCTGGAACGGCGAGGCGCCGGCGCCGCGGCTGCCGGCGGAAGTCGTCGAGGCGACCAGCAAGCGCTACCTCGAAGCCTATCGGCGGCTGACGGGCGCCGATCTTGTCGTGTCGTGACAGCTGACAAGGATTGGCGCGCGATCAATCGTGCCAATTGGGACGAGCGGGTCGGCGTCCATCTCAAGGCGCCGGGCTACGACCTAGCCCCCTTGCGCGCCGGTCGTGGCAAGCTGAATGCCATCGAAGAGGCCGAACTCGGCGACGTACGCGGGCTCGAGGTGCTGCACCTGCAATGCCACTTTGGCGCCGACACGCTTTCGCTCGCCCAGCGCGGTGCCAGGGTGACCGGCCTCGATTTTTCCGAGCCGGCGATTGCTGCGGCGCGTGGACTTGCCGACGAGTTGGGCCTGGCGGATCGAGCGCGTTTCATTTGCGCCGATCTCTATGAGGCGCCGTCGGCAGTGGGCAGGGCGGAGGCTTTCGACCTCGTCTATGTTACCTGGGGCGCCACCTGCTGGCTGCCCGATATCAAGCGCTGGGCCGCGATCGTCGCTCAGTTCCTGAAGCCCGGCGGCCGGCTCTACTACGCCGATGGCCACCCGTCGGCCTATGTGTTCGACAACGAGACCAAGCTACCCGACGGGATGCCGGGCTATTTCGCGCCCTACTTCCAGCGCGATCCGCTCGTCATGAACGACGGCTTCGACTACGCCGATCCCGACGCCCGGCTGGTAAATGCGACCAACGTGAGCTGGATGCATTCGCTCTCCAGCATCCTCGGCGGTCTGATCGACGCCGGTCTGTCACTCGATTGGCTGCACGAGCACGCGCAGGTGCCGTGGCAGATGTTTCATATTCTGGTGCAGCGGGGCGATGGCGACTGGCATTGGCCGGACAAGCCATGGCTGCCGCTCGCCCTTTCGCTGCAGGCAAGCCGACGCTAAGTGCGCTTCGGCAGCGTGAAGCGCGCGTCGCGCAGCTTCTTTTCCAGCACGGGGATGCCTGCCGCGTAGTTGCCTTTGGCGCACTCGTCCATTGCCACGCTCGCCGTGACGTCGGGGAAGAGCTGGCCGTTGCCCTGGCCGCTCAGGTAGCGGCGGTAGAGGCCGGACAGGTCGGCGCAGTAGGAAGCGTCGTCGGCCATTGCGGCCGACGGCGCCAAAAAGGGTGCGAAGAGGATCGCCAGAAGAAGCAGGAGCTTGCGGGACATGTCGCGGTCCTACGCCGCGGTCACAGGCCCCGCAAGCATCGCTTGCTTCACCTCAATGCGTGTTGCGGGCAGCCCGCTGGCTACGCTGCACGAACTGCTCGCGCACCCATAGGAAGAGGGCGACGAACGGCAGCCAGCCGATCCAGCGCAGGCCTTCGATGAAGTATTCGCCCTGGCTGCTGGCCATCAGATAGTCGACCTGCACCTTCCAGACAGTGCCGGCGATTTCGAAGGCCAGCATCCAGAGCAGCAGTGCCGGCAGCACCACCACCAGCGGCTTCATATGTGCCGGCAGCCGTTCGCTGTACCAGGGGGCGAGGGAGATCGAGAAGATCAGCACCGCAAGCACCAGCTTGGTTGCCGGATGGGCTTCGAACCACGAGACCAGGAACGGCTCGCGGACGATCATGCCGTAGGCCGTGTAGGCCAGCACCGCGCCGCCCAGCAGGATGACCGACGGGTAACGATCGACCAGCTTGATCACCAGCTTGCTGCCCCAGACGATGATCGGCACGCTGATGGCGAGGCCCAGGACGATCAGCAGGACGCTGCCGTGTGCGGCGCCGCCGATTGCCAGCACGTTGTCGACGCCCATCACCGCATCCGCGATCACGATGGTGCGCACCGCGCCGGCGAAGGTCGTGGCCGGCTTGGTGAGGTTGCTGTCCCCATGGCCGCCGCCCTCGGGCGTCAGCAGCTTGCGGGCGATCCAGATCAGAGCGAGACCACCGACGAGCATGAAGCCTGGCACCGCCAGGATGTAGACCACGATGATCGCCATGAAGGCGCGGATGGCGATGGCGCCGAAGGTGCCCCAGAAGATGACCTTGTTCTGGCTCTCCTTGGGCAGATTGCGCGCGACCAGTCCGATGATGAGGGCATTATCGCCCGCCAGCACGAGGTCGATTAGTACGATAGCGAGTAGGGCCGACAGGAATGCGGCCGAAAAGAAATCCGTTTCCACGGTTAGTCTCCAACAACGAGTAGGCGTGAACCACCATCCCCATGAGGGGCGGTGGCGCTTTCAGTCCGTTGTCAGAGCTTGATGGGCACTTTCTCGGCGTCCTGCGGTGGCGCGGACTCAAGAGGCCTGAAGAAGGCGCCAACGACGATGCGCAACACCATGATGCCCGCCGCCAGCGCGCTGCCAGCCAGAAGAAGCTGCAGCAAGTGCCAGTGTCGCATCGCCAGCACCGAGAACTCGCCACTCAGGTCGAACAGGGCGTATTCGAGGCCCAGTTCGCCGAACAGCGACGGATCGATGGAATCGCCGAAGGCGGACAGAATCATGCAGATCACCACCGAGGCGACGAAGAGCTCGCCGCTCGGAGACACAGTCCGGACGGCGTTGGCCGCTCGGTGTGAACGATGGATCAGACGCATGATCCGGCCAATTTCCTGTCCGGACGCCTGGAGATCAAGGCTAAAGCGACACGACCGTTCCGAATTGTCGCAGCCTAGAGATCAGATCCTGATTCGCCGCAGCCTCAATGCATTGCCGATCACACTGACTGAACTTAGTGCCATGGCGGCTGCTGCAATAATGGGCGACAGCAAAATTCCGAAGAACGGATAGAGGATTCCCGCGGCGATCGGAACACCCGCGGCGTTGTAGATGAAGGCGAAGAACAGGTTCTGGCGGATGTTCGCCATCGTTGCCTCCGACAGCCGCCGGGCGCGGACGATGCCCATCAGGTCGCCCTTGAGCAGCGTGACACCCGCGCTCTCGATGGCGACGTCGGTGCCCGTCCCCATGGCGATGCCTACCTCGGCCGCGGCCAATGCCGGTGCGTCGTTGACGCCATCCCCGGCCATGGCGACGACGCGGCCTTCGCGGCGCAGCTTCTCGATCACGGCACTCTTCTGGTCGGGCAACACCTCGGCCTCGACCTCGGTGATGCCGAGCCGCCGCGCGACGGCCTCCGCGGTGGTGCGATTGTCGCCGGTCAGCATGACCACGCGCACCTTCTCCGCTGCCAATGCGCGCAATGCTTGGGGCGTCGTCTCCTTCACCGGATCGGCGATGGCCAGCACCGCGGCGACCTTGCCGTCGACTCCCATAAAGATCGCCGTGGCACCTTCGCCGCGCTGCCGCTCGGCCTCACCTTCGAGGTTTGCCGTGTCGATGCCGTGTTCGCCAAGGAACCGGGAATTGCCCAGCACGATCTTGTGGCCGTCGACGGTACCCAGCGCGCCCTTGCCGGTGGGTGAGTCGAAGCCGCATACGGAGGGCAGCGAGATGTTGCGCTCGCGCGCGGCGGCGACGATCGCCAGCGCAAGCGGATGTTCGCTGGCGGTTTCGACGGCCGCCGCGAGACGCAGGGCTTCGTCCTCGGTGACACCCGCGGCCGGCACGATCGACACCAGCTTGGGCTTGCCTTCGGTCAGAGTGCCGGTCTTGTCGACGACCAGCGTATCGACGCGCTCCATGCGTTCCAGCGCTTCGGCGTTCTTGATCAACACACCCGCCTGGGCGCCGCGGCCGACACCGACCATGATAGACATCGGCGTCGCCAGACCCAGCGCGCAAGGGCAGGCGATGATCAGCACTGTCACTGCGGCGACGAGGCCGAACGCCAGCTTCGGCTCGGGGCCGAAGGCGGTCCAGGCCACGAAGGCCGCCAGAGCGATGACGATGACGATGGGAACGAAATAGCCCGAAACCCGGTCGGCCATACGCTGGATCGGCGCGCGGCTGCGCTGGGCCTCGGCGACCATCTGAACGATGCGTGACAGCATCGTGTCGCGGCCGACCTTCTCGGCGCGCAGGACGAAGCCGCCGGTCGTGTTTAGCGTACCCGCGATCACTTTGGCGCCTCGCTCCTTGGTGACCGGCATGGACTCGCCGGTGACCAACGATTCGTCGAGCGACGACCGGCCCTCGATCACTTCGCCATCGACCGGCACCTTCTCGCCCGGCCGGACGCGCAGGCGATCGCCGACCGACACGGTATCGAGCGCGACTTCCTCGTCCGTGCCGTCGTCCTTCAGCCGGAGCGCCGTCTTGGGTGCAAGATTGAGCAACGCCTTGATGGCGCCCGAAGTCTGCTCGCGCGCCCGCAACTCGAGCACCTGGCCCAGCAGGACCAGGACGGTGATCACGGCGGCGGCCTCGAAGTAGACCGCGACAGTGCCATCGGCGCCGCGGAAGGCCGGCGGGAAAAGGCCGGGCAGGGCAATGGCAACGACGCTGTAGGTCCAGGCGACGCCCGTGCCCATCGCGATCAGGGTGAACATGTTGAGGTTGCGCGTCTTGAGCGACTGCCAGCCGCGCACGAAGAACGGCCAGCCGGCCCACAGCACGACCGGCGTCGCCAACGCGAACTGCAGCCAGCTCGAGAGCTTCTGGCCGACCAGCATATGCAGGCCGGTGAGGTGGCCGCCCATCTCCAGGATCACGACGGGGAGGGCGAGCACGAGGCCAACCCACAGGCGCCGTGTCATGTCGGCCAGCTCCTCGCTGGGGCCGTCGTCGAGTGAGACCTCGGCCGGCTCCAAAGCCATGCCGCAGATCGGGCAGCTTCCGGGGCCGACCTGGCGGATTTCCGGATGCATGGGGCAGGTGAAGATCGTGCCGGGCGCGACCGGGGGCTGCGGCGCCTCGGCCGGCTTCAGATAGCGCAGCGGCTCCGCCGTGAACTTCTGCAGGCACTTGGGACTGCAGAAATAGTAGGTCGTGCCGCCATGCGCGGCCGTGTGCCTTGCCGAGGCAATCTTCACGGTCATGCCGCAGACAGGATCCGTCTCCGTCTTGTCGGCGCCGTGGGAATGATGATGGCCAGGCTGACAGCAAGCGTGTTCCATGACTTGCGATTTATACCCTACGGGGGTATATTTCAAGCCATGGATGAGAAACTCAAGAAGTCCCAGCTCGCGCGGCTCAGCCGCATCGAAGGCCAGGTGCGTGGCGTCGCCCGCATGATCGAGGAAGATCGCTACTGCATCGACGTGATCACGCAGGTCCGTGCCGTGCGCGCCGCTCTCGATAAAGTCGAGCAGGAAACACTCAGCGACCATCTGCGGCATTGTGTGGCGCATGCCTTTCACGCGGGTTCGACGCGCGAACGCCAGACCAAGATCGACGAGCTGCTGGAAGTTCTCGACAATCGTCGTCGTTGACCGGGGTGGCTGCCTATACCCTGCAGGGGTTAGGTGCCCATTGAAACGTCGGTGCGATTGACAAGACCGGAGACGATGGACATTTTGTGCGCCATGCGATCGGCCAATCCCTTGAACCTCCTGATGCGAGTTCTGTTCCTCGCGGTGGTGGGATTCGTCGTCGCTGTGGGGTCGGCCTCGGCCCATGAAGGGCGCCATGAAGGGCGTTCCGCTGGTCCGTCTTATTCCGAGCCGTCGGCCCATCATTCGCACGATCAACAGGGCGCGACGGAGCAGCAGGCTTCGTCCGATGAAGCCGCCAAGACCGACGGCGATGCCGGTCCCTGCCCAAGGGATCAGTCGCCGGATCACGCGTCGAACAACTGCTGCAACATCGCCTGCCATGCCGCCCTCGCGGCCACGCTGGTGGATTCCGGCGGAACATTGCAGATTCACGGTCCCCGTATCATCGGCCTGACCGATCTGCTCGTAGGCCGCTCGAGCGGCCGTACCGAACGACCTCCCAAGCTCGGCTGACCTGAGTGCGCGCTGAAGGCGCGTGTCTGGTCGTGAGTTCTTGGATTCGTACGTTCAGACACCCGATCTGCGCGAACTCAGGTGATCTCTGCGCCGCATAGCGGCCGGAGCGCGACTGCCTGTCTGTCGGTCAACCTTGGTTCGGATCGTCTCCTATGAAGTTTCTGCCATCCCTGGCGCTCGCCTTAGGCGTTGCCGCCTGCAATTCGCCGCCTCTGGAGGAGCTGTCGCCGAACGGGCCGACCAGCCCTGAGGCTCCCATTGTCGCCGTGCCGGACAAACCCGTCATGGCCGGAACGTCACCGCACGTGCCGGTCGGCTTAAAGCCCTGGCGCGAACTGAACGATAGCGTCGCACCCGGTGCGGGGCGGACGCCATGACCGTGCTTTCCAAGGTTACGGCCACGGTTCTCGTCGGCCTGCTGGCGGGTGGTTGTGCCAAGTTCACGGCGGATGGCGGCATGTCGCCGGTTACCGACAACGTGCGCCAGGAGATCGGCAAGGATGCCGTCAAACTGTCCACGGCCGAAGCAACGCAGCGGGCTCGCGAGCGGGTGCAGGCGCTGCTGTCCGAACCACTGAGCGAGGATGCAGCGGTCCAGATTGCGCTCCTCAACAATCGCGGCTTGCAGGCTGCCTACAACGACCTCGGCATCTCCGAGGCGGAATATGTCCAGGCAAGCTTGCCCCCCAATCCCGCGATCACCGTATCGCGGACCTTCGGCCCGGGCGGTTTCGCCGAAGTCGGCTTCCAGCTCGTCGGCAACCTGCTGGCTTTCGCCACGCTGCCGCGCAAGACCGAGATCGCGAAGCGCGAATTCGAAGAGGCCCGCTATCGTGCGGTCGCCACCACTCTGACGTTATCGGTGGATGCCCGGCGTGCCTACGTGCGGGCGGTGGCAACTCGTCAACAGCTCGCGCTGCTCGAACAGGCCCGCCAGACCGCCGACGCCTCGGCCAACATGATGAAGCAGCTCGGCGAGACCGGCGCTGCCAACAAGCTGGATCAGGCCAGGGTCACGACCTTCTATGCCGAGCTCAGCGCGCAGGTCGCGCAGGCGCGGCTCGCCGAAAAGCGCGAACGGGAAGCGCTCAATCGCATCATGGGCCTGTGGGGCAGCGACCTCGACTACAAGCTGCCATCGAGGCTGCCGGTCCTGCCGGCCGCGGCCGACAACCTTGCCGATGTCGAGGTCGAGGCCATGCGCCGAAGGGTCGACCTGATCATCCTGCGCTACGAGATCGTGACCTTGGCCAAGTCGGTCGGGTTCGTCGAAGCCACGCGTTACATGTCCTTCCTCGAGCTTGGCCTCGGCTATCGCAACGAACTCGAGACCAACGACGAGGGCAAGCAATCGTCGAAGAACCGCTACGGCCTGGATCTCGGCATCGTCATTCCCGTCTTCGACACCGGCGAAGCCCGGGTGACGACGGCGCGCGAGATCTACATGCGGGCGATCAACCGGCTTACCGAACGATCGGTGAATGCGCGGTCGGAGGCTCGCCTTGCCTATTCGACCTATCGGGCGACCTACGACATCGCGCGCTACTACCAGACGCGTATCCTGCCCTTGCGCCGGCAAATCTCTTCGGAGGTTCTGCTGCGCTACAACGGCATGCTGGTCGATGTCTTCGAAGTCCTCGTCGAGGAGCGCGACCGCATCTCCGCCAATGTCGCGGCATTGAACGCGTTGCGCGACTTCCATCTCGCCATTGCGGACCTGCAGGCGGCGTTGATCGTCGGCGGAACCGTGCCGCCTTCCGGCGTCATCAACACCACACCACCCCCCGAAACCTTGCCGCTCGGCCTCTGATCCAGGGAGCAGACCATGACTCTTTCAAGACGCGATCTCGTCGGGGCTTCGGGCCTCGCCCTGTTGGGCGCCACCGCAATCAGCGGACGTGCACAGGCGCAGTCGATCCCCGAGGCACCCCGGGTCACGACCAACACCATGCAGCCGCCGCTCTATCCAACGAGCGGGCCGGACTACCAGCCGGTGGTGACCCTGAACGGGTGGACGCTGCCCTGGCGGCAGAACGGCGACTGGAAGGAATTCCATCTCGTCGCCGAACCGGTGGAGCGCGAGATGGCGCCGGGCATGATCGCCCGGCTGTGGGGCTACAACGGCCAGAGCCCCGGCCCGACCATCGAGGCGGTGGAGGGCGACAAGGTGCGGATCTTTGTCACCAACCACCTGCCCGAACACACCACCATCCATTGGCATGGCCAGCTGCTGCCCTGCGGCATGGACGGCGTCGGCGGCCTCACGCAACCGCACATCAAACCCGGCAAGACCTTCGTCTACGAGTTCGAACTGAAGAAGAGCGGGACGTTCATGTACCACCCGCACGCCGACGAGATGGTGCAGATGGCGATGGGCATGATGGGCTTCTTCGTGGTCCATCCGCGTGATCCCAAGCTGCACCGGGTCGACCGCGACTTCGTGTTCCTGCTCTCCGCCTACGACATCGAGCCGGGCAACTACGTCCCGAAGGTCGCGGAGATGACGAACTTCAACATGTGGACGTTCAACACACGGGTGTTTCCGGGCATCGATCCGCTGGTCGTGGCCAAGGGCGATCGCGTGCGCGTGCGCGTCGGCAATCTCACAATGACCAACCATCCGATCCATATGCACGGCTACGACTTCGAGGTGACGTGCACCGATGGCGGCTGGGTGCGACCAGAGGCGCGCTGGCCTGAGGTCACGATCGACATCCCCGTCGGCGGGATGCGCGCCTACGAGTTCGACGCGATCTATCCCGGCGACTGGGCGCTCCACTGCCACAAGTCGCACCATACGATGAACGCGATGGGGCACGACCTCCGGACGTTCATCGGCGTCAACAAGCGCACCTTCGCGCGACAGATGAAGCAGCTCGTGCCCGACTACATGCCGATGGGCAGCGCCGGCATGGCCGACATGGGCGAGATGGAGATGCAGCTTCCGGACAACACATTGCCCATGATGACGGGCTTCGCGCAGTTCGGCGCCGTCGAGATGGGCGGCATGTTCACCGTCCTCAAGGTTCGCGAGGGGCTGGCCGCTGGCGATTACAAGGACCCCGGCTGGTACCAGCACCCGCCCGGCACGGTCGCCTGGGAATGGAAGGGGCCCGCGCCGGCGACCACGCGCGCGCCTGTTCCGGCGACCGGTGCGGCTCCCAAGGCAAAGCCCGGCGAGACGCTGCGTGTCGTCAAGCCGAACGGCCACGGCAGTCACAAGTGATGTTCCAAAAAATGATGTTCAACAAGGAGGCAACGATGAAACTTCTCGGTGTGCTCGCGACCGGCGTCGCGACGGCTTTGCTCTCGACGGCAGCCTGGGCCGATCCTGGCCACAGCCACGGAGCAGAGACGGCTTACGGAAAGCCGGGCGATCCCAAGAAACCGGCGCGCATCGTCCAGATCGTGATGCGCGAGTCCGACGGCAAGATGCTGTTTCAGCCCGACACGCTCACGGTGCGTCGCGGCGAGCAGGTTCGCTTTCAGCTGCGCAACAACGGCGTCATCGACCATGAGTTCGTGGTCGGCACCGTCGAAGAGAACCTCAAGCACATGAAGGAAATGGAGAAGAACCCCGGCATGGAGCACGACGATCCCAATGCGAAGCGCCTGAAGCCGAAGGCAACCGGCGAGATCGTCTGGCAGTTCACCAAGACCGGCAAGTTCGACTTCTCGTGCCTGATCCCCGGCCATCGCGAGGCCGGCATGTTCGGCACCATCACCGTCCAATAAAGGAGCGTTTGATGATCAGGATGTTTGTATCGGTCATGGCGGCCGCGTTGCTGGTTGCCGGAACGGCTTTCGCCAGCAGCCATCAGGTGAACGGAGAAGTCGTAAAGGTCGACAAGGCGGCGGCCAAGATCACGCTGAAGCATGCGCCCATAAAGAATCTCGATATGGACGCAATGACCATGGTCTTCCGCGTGGCCGATCCCGCCATGCTCGACAAGGTCAAGGCCGGCGACAAGGTCAAGTTCGAGGCCGATCGCGTCAACGGTGCCATCACCATCACCTCGATGGACAAGGGCAAGTGAGCCGATCGCTGGCAGCGGTGGCGATGGCCGCCGCTGCCTGGGCCGCAGTCGACACGGCAAGCGCGAGTGACCGCGAGCTTCAGGCGGTCCTCGACAGACTGGGCTGCAGCCCGGCGCGAGTCATGCCGAAGGAATTGTCGAAGTCGGTCACGCTCTATGAAGTGACCTGCCGCGGCTCGGGCCGGATCGTGCAGGTCGCCTGTCTCGACTCCGAGTGCTGGCTGCAGATCGCGCCACGCGAGGACGAGCCGGGTGAAAGAGAAGAAAGTCAGTAAGATGCGACGCGTTTGGAAAGTAACTGCGCTTGCCGGCATCGCCGCGATTGCAGCCGGGACACTCTACGGCGTCCTCGGAGCGACGGACGGCCTGCGGATCGACCCGACCGACCGGCACCAGACCGAGGACGGCCGGCGCCTCTACGCCGAAACATGCGCCTCCTGCCATGGCGCCAATCTCGAGGGGCAGCCCAACTGGCAGAAGCGGTTGCCTAACGGCCGGCTGCCCGCGCCGCCGCACGATGCGTCCGGCCACACCTGGCACCATCCGGACATCGACCTGTTCCGCACGACCAAGCTCGGTCCGGCCGCCTATCCGCCAGGCTACGAGACCGACATGCCGGCGTTCGGGGAGCAGCTCAGCGACGCCGACATCGCAGCCATCCTCGCCTACATCAAGAGTACCTGGCCGCCCGAGATTCGCGCACGACACGACCGGCTGAACCGAGCGCGCTGACGTACGGTCGCCAAATTCGCTTGTCGCCCTGTGGCTGTGAAGATTACCGTAACGCTGCGGTCGGTTCACGGAGATCGATGATGGCCGCGGAGGCGACGATGCGTTTGCGACTCGCCGGTATTCTTGGCCTGTTGTGCGTCATCGGCTCGGTCGCGCTTTCATTTGCGCAATCGGGGGCGGGGGGCGGCATATCCGGTCGGGCCGAGCCCGCACCGGTCGTCGTGGTCGACGTCAAGGGCGCGATCGGCGTCAGCACCGTCCACCTGATCGACGAGGCGTTCGCGCAGGCGCGTACTGCCCGGGCAGGGTTGATTGTACTGCGCCTCGATACGCCGGGTGGCCTGGTGACGGCGACGCGCGACATCATCCAGGCGATCCTTGCCTCGCCCGTTCCTGTCGCTGTCTTCGTTGCACCAAGCGGCGCGCGAGCGGCGAGCGCGGGGACATACATCAGCTATGCCGCTCATCTCTCGGCCATGGCGCCGGGCACGCACCTTGGCGCGGCCACGCCAGTCCAGATGGGAGCGCCGCCGATATCGCCGCAGCCGGAGAAACCCAAGGAAGGCCAGGACGCAGGCGCTGGCGGCGCTATGGAGCGTAAGGTCATGAACGACTCGGTGGCCTATCTGCGCAGCCTCGCGCAGATGCGCGGTCGCAACGCCGATTGGGCGGAGAAAGCGGTGCGCGAGGCGGCGACCCTCACCGCTGAGGAGGCCGAGCGTGAAAAAGTGGTCGATCTGCTGGCCACGAGCGTCGCCGATCTGCTGGATCGCGTCGATGGCCGGCAGGTGCGCACCAGCGACGGCGAGCATGTGTTGGCGACGCGGCATGCCCGGCTGGTCGTCGTCGAGTCGGGGTGGAAGGCACGGGTGCTGGCCATTCTGACCGATCCCAACATCGCCTTCATCCTCCTGATGATCGGCGTCTACGGCATCATCTTCGAGTTCATGAGTCCCGGACACATTGCGCCCGGTGTCGTCGGGGTGATCTGCCTGGTCGTGGGTTTGATGGCGCTGTCGGTCATGCCGCTCAACCTCGCCGGTGCGGCGCTGCTGGTCGCCGGGCTGGCGATGATGGTGGCAGAGGTCTTCCTGCCGGGCTTCGGCGTGCTGGGTGTGGGCGGCGCCGCGGCCTTTCTGCTCGGCGGGCTGTTCCTGTTCGATCCGGCCGGCGCCGACATCGACGTCTCCGTCGCCTGGCCGGTGTTGATTGCGGCCGTGGCGACCAACGCGCTGCTGTTGTTCGGGCTGGTCGGCATGATCATGCGCGTTCGCCGGCGGAAGGTGGCGACCGGCGCCGAACAGATGATCGGCCTGGAAGGCGAAGTGCTCGACTGGCAGGGCGGCGATCAGGGCGGCCGCGGCCGCATCCGCGTGCACGGCGAAATCTGGTCGGCGCGCGCCGGCGAGCCGCTCGGTGCCGGCACGCGGGTGCGGGTCGATCGTCGCGACGGCCTCACTCTCCACGTCGGCCGGATCGGGGAGAAAACGCAATGATCATGCAGACCATCGAAATCTTCGCCTGGCTGCTGCCGGTCGCGGTGATCGTCGTCATCGTGGCCATGTCGATCCGCGTCCTGCTCGAATACGAGCGCGGCGTGGTTTTCACGCTGGGTCGCCTGCAGGCGGTCAAGGGGCCAGGCCTGATCCTGGTCATCCCGGTGGTGCAGCGCATGGTGCGGGTCGATCTGCGTACTCGTGTGCTCGACGTACCGCCGCAGGACGTCATCTCGCGCGACAATGTCTCGGTGCGCGTCAATGCAGTGGTCTATTACCGCGTGCTCGATCCCGAGAAAGCGATCATCCAGGTCGAGGCCTTCGACCAGGCGACCAGCCAGCTTGCGCAGACCACGCTGCGCTCGGTCGTGGGCCAGCACGAGCTCGATCAGATGCTGGCCGAGCGCGACCGGCTGAACGCCGACGTCCAGCGCATTCTCGACGAGCAGACCGACGCCTGGGGCATCAAGGTCTCCAACGTCGAGCTGAAGCATATCGACCTCGACGAGAAGATGGTGCGCGCCATCGCCCGCCAGGCCGAGGCCGAGCGTCTGCGTCGTGCCAAGATCATAGACGCTGAAGGCGAGTTGCAGGCTGCCGAGAAGCTGGTTCAGGCCGGTGACATCATGGCTCGCAACCCGCAGTCCATGCAGCTCCGCTACCTCGGCACTTTGAGCAACATTGCGGGCGAGAAGAGCTCGACGATCGTCTTCCCGCTGCCGGTCGACATGCTGAACCTGCTGCGACCCAAGGAGTGACACGATCGGATCGCGGGTTTCGCGGCTTGCCTACTGCGGCTCGATCCGCGCGATCTTCACATACTCCGCCCACTTGGCGCGTTCGTCGCGATCCTGTTGGGCACATTGCTCCAACGTGAGCGGACGCGAGGTGAGCGCGAATTCCTCCGCGAGGCGCTTGGCGATCTCGGGCGAGGTAAGCGCTTCGTTGATCAGCGTGTTCAGGCGCTCCTGAACTGGTTTGGGCGTGGCCTTCGGCACTGCGATGGCCAGGAAGCCCGTGCTGGTGAACCCAGGGAAGGTCTCCGACAGGGTCGGCAGGTTGGGATAGAGCGGGCTGCGCGCCGGCAGAGTAACGGCGAGTGGCCGCGCCTTGTCGGCCACGACCTGGCCGCGACCGGCGGTGAGGTCGACGAACATGAACTGGATGTTGCCGGCATAGAGGTCGGTCCAGGCATTGCCGATCGCCTTGTAGGCGACGCCCTGCCATTCGACGCCGGCACGCTTGGCCAGCACTTCGGCCGGGACCTGCGAACTTGCATTGAAGTAGCCGAAGTTCAGCTTGCCGGGGTTGGCCTTGGCATAGGCCAGCAGGTCGGCCAGCGTCTTGTAGGGACTGTCGGCTGGCACGACGAGGAATGCGCCGCTCGAACCGATGATGCCGACGACTTGGAAATCCTTCTCCGGGTCGTAGCCCGGGTTCTTGTACATGTGGATGTTCGCGGCGTTGGTCGAGGTGGTCGCCAGCATCAGTGTGTAGCCATCTGGCGACGCCGACTTCACCGAAAGGGCACCGACGATGCCGTTGGCGCCCGGCTTGTTCTCGACCACGAAGGGCTGGCCGGTCTTGTCTTCGATGTACTTGCCGACGAGCCGCGCCGTGATGTCGCCTGATCCACCCGGTGCGAAGGGCACGATGATGCGGATCGCTTTGGTGGGGAAAGTTTCGGCCTGCGCAAGGACGTTCGACGACATCGGCAGAGCGGCGAGAACGGGTAGGGCGAGAAGGCTGCGGCGAGACAGCGGCATGCGAAAATGGCTCATGGCATTGCAGTCTAACGAAACGCTCGCGCATGGACAGCGCGATGCCCGCAGTCCTACCTTGCAGCCATGGCAACATCTGGTCGTCCGCCGCTCGACGGCATTCGCATCGTCGATTTCTCCCGCGTGATCGCGGGTCCCATGTGCACCCAAATGCTCTCCGACATGGGGGCCGAGGTCATCAAGGTCGAGAACCCCGACGGCGGGGACGACACGCGCAAGGGCGCCGGCCCACGGGTCGGCGGCGAGCAGGGCGAGAGCCACTTCTTCATGACCTACAACAGGGGCAAGAAGAGCGTGGCGCTCGATTTCGCCAAGCCCGAGGGCCAGGAAGTCGTGCACCGGCTGCTCGCCTCGGCGGACGTGATGGTCGAGAACTTCCGGCCGGGCGTGCTGAAGAAATACGGCCTCGATTACCCGAGCCTGCACGCGAAATATCCGAAGCTGATCTATCTCTCGATCTCGGCCTATGGACAGACCGGGCCGCTTTCGGATCGGCCTGGATACGACCCCGTTCTGCAGGCCGAGTCGGGCATGATGAGCGTGAATGGCGAGGCCAACGGCGAAGGGCTGCGCCACGCCATCGCCATCGTCGATACGATGACGGCGATCCATTCGACGGCCGCGGTCAACGCAGCGCTTTACGCGCGGCGCGACACCGGCAAGGGCCAACATGTCGACCTCGCGCTCTACGACACCGCGCTCGCCTCCCTCGGCAACATGGGCTCCTACTATCTCATCGGCGGCGAACAGCCCAAGCGTGCCGGCAACGGCCACTTCGCCTCGGCGCCCAACAGCTCGTTCGAAACCAGCAACGGCAAGATCTACATGGCCGTCGCGAACCAGAAGCTGTTCGGCGATACCTGCAAGGCGCTCGGCCATCCCGAATGGCTGACAGATCCGCGCTTCAACACCGTGGCCAACCGGGTCGCCAACAAGCCCGAACTGACTCGGCTGATGGAAGAGGTGCTGAAGACCGACACCAAGGAGAACTGGGCGCAAAAGCTGCGCCACCTGCCGGCCGGTCCGATCCGCACCATGAAGGAGGCGCTGGACGAGCCCGAGGTGAAGCGCCGCGGCATGCTGAAGACCTACAAGCACTCACGCGTCGGCGACGTGCCGCTGATCGGCTCCAACTACCACTTCTCCGACACGCCGGTCGACGACACGCGCCCGCCGCCGGCACTGGGTGAGCACACGGACCAGGTGCTGCGCGAGATTGCGGGCTACAGCGCGGCCGAAGTGGCGGCGCTGCGCGAGAAGAAGATCATCGGTTGAGCCAGAGCTTCAAAATCTGATTGGTCTCCTCGGGCTTCTCCATGGTGACGAGATGCCCGCATTGCTCGACGACGACGAGTGCCGCGGCCGGAATGGCCTTGGCCATCTCCTCCGAAAGGAACAGCGGCGTTGCCGCGTCGTCGCGGCCGCACACCACGATCGTCGGGCATTTGATGCGCGGCAGGTCGGGTCGCCGATCGACGCGGATCGCGGCCAGCTCTTCCTGGCGCTTGTAGATCTCGACGCCGATCTCGCCGCACATCGTCATTACTTCGTCGACCAGCGGCTTGTCGGGCAGGCGATAGCCCGGAATGAAGCGCGTCATCTGCATGCCGAGGACAAGCTCGAAGTGGCCTTCGTTGGCGAGCCGGATGCGCGCGCGGCGGATCGCGCGCTCCGCTTCGTTCTGGCTGCGCATGCCCGTGTCGAGCAGAGCAAGTTTGGTCACGCGGTCTGCGGCGAACTGCATGATCTCGACCGCCAGCATGCCCCCGAGCGACAGGCCGGCGAGGGCGAACTTCTCTGCCGGCATCTGTTCGATCACCCAGCGTGCAGCACTTTCCCAGGTGTCCCAGATCGAAAGCGGCGCCTGACGCCAGTCGGGTACGACGATCTCAGCGTGGCCCTCTAGGGCTGCGACCTGCGCGGCAAACAGGCGCGGCGAACACAGCACGCCGGGTACGAGAAGCAGGGGTGTCTTGGCCATTCATTCCTCCACGGCAAAACGTAGCGCAGCCGATTTGCCTACGGTACCAATAGACCATGGCCGGTGCTTCCGTTCGCGACATCCGTCTCGACCTGTTCCGTGGGCTGGCCCTGTGGTTCATTTTCCTCGACCACATCCCGACGAACATTATGAGCTGGCTGACCGTACGCAATTACGGTTTCAGCGACGCTACCGAGATCTTCGTCTTCATCTCGGGCTACACGGCGGTGATCGCGTACAGCCGCATGATGGAGCAGGAGGGCTGGCCACGCGCCGCCGCCCGTATCTATCGTCGCGTCTGGCAGCTCTATGTCGCGCACATCCTGCTGTTCGTGGCTTTCTCGGCGCAGATCGCCTGGGTCTCCATCGCGCGCGACACGCCGGCGCTGATCGAGGAAATGGAACTGCTGGGGCTGGGCCAGAATCCCTATCGCGCGATTCTCGAAGCGGCGCTGCTGAAGTTCCGCCCGGTCAATCTCGACGTGCTGCCGCTTTACATCGTCCTGCTGGCGGCTTTCCCGCTGGTGCTGCCCCTGGTGGTGCGCTGGCCCTTCGCCGTGATCGCGGCCTCGATCGGCCTCTATGCGGCGACGTGCCACTACAACTGGAACCTGCCGGCCTACCCGGACGAGAAGGTCTGGTACTTCAATCCCATGGCGTGGCAGGTCGTTTTTTACGTGGGCGCGGCCTGTGCCGTGCTGGGGCCGAAGCTCGCCTGGCTGGACCGTTTCCGAGGGCTACTGACCACCCTGGCCATCGCCTTCATCCTGTTCGCGGCCTTTATCTCATTGTCCTGGCACTATAATCCGCTGGAGCGGCTGGTCCCGACCTGGGTTGGGCGGCTGATCTATCCGATCGACAAGACCAACATCGACGTTCTGAGGCTCCTGCATTTCCTGGCCGTCGCCTGGCTGGTTCGGCTGGCGGTGCCGATCGACGCCCCCATCCTCCGCTGGCCGCTCTGGCAGCCACTTCGCAGATGCGGGGAGGCGTCGTTGCTTATATTCTGCATGGGTACTTTCCTGGCGCTCAGCGGCCAGGTGATCGTCGGCTACTATGAAGATTCGATCTTGTCGCAGATTATCGTGAGCATTGGGGGCATCGCGATCATGTGTCTGGCCGCCTATCTTGCTGCCTGGTTCAAGGGCGGTGGACCGAGCGCGTCGGCACAGCGGCGGCCCGTCGCCGAGGCCTTCAAATGAGGCCGATTCTTCTTCTCCTTTTGTCGATGGCGGTGGGCCTGGCGGGCTCGCCGGCCTTTGCGCAATCCATGACGCTCTGCCGCGCCAAGCCCGAGTTGCTCGAGCTCGGCGCGGCGTTGCCGATAGCGCGCAAGGCCGTCGCCGAGCGCAAGCAATTGCGCATCATTGCGCTGGGGTCGTCGTCGACCTCCGGTTATGGCGCGTCCAATCCGGCGTTCGCCTATCCCACGCAGTTGCGCATCGGCCTGGAGAAGGCCCTGCCCGGCGTCGACATCGACGTGATCAATCGCGGCATTGGCGGCCAGGATGTCGAGGAAATGGCCGCGCGCATGCGCACGGAGATGCAGCACAATCCGGCATCGCTGGTGATTTGGCAGACCGGCACGAACGCTGCGATCCGCCATATGCCGCTGGAGAAGTTCGACAAGACGCTGCGCGCTGGCCTCGCCCTCGGCAGGTCACTGGGCGCCGACTTCGTGCTGATGAACCTGCAGTATGTTCCGGCCGTCGTGGCAGCCCCCGACAAGGAAGCCTACGAGAGGGTGATGGCCGACGCGGCGAAGGAATATGGCGCGGGCCTCTTCCGCCGCTACGACATCATGCAGGCCTGGTATCAGGACGGCATGCCCTACGCTCAGTTCGTGCAGCTCGATGGGCTGCACCTCAACGATTTCGGCCAGAAGTGCATCGGCAAGCTGCTGACCCGCTCGATACTGGGTGCGCTGACTGGTCCCTGAAAATCAAGGAGACCATCATGCCCCGCCGTTTTGTCGACCTTTCGATCTATCTCGAGAACGACGTGATCTCCGATCCCGAACCGTTCGGACCGAAGATCCAGTATCACAAGCACGAGAACACGGCGGCGCAGATCGCAGGCTTCTTTCCCGGTCTCAAGAAGGAAGACCTGCCCGATGGCCAGGGCTGGGCGGTCGAAACCGTCAACCTCTCGACGCATAACGGCACGCATCTCGACGCGCCGTATCACTTCCATCCGACGATGAACAAAGGCGAGCGCGCCATCACCATCGACGAAGTGCCGCTCGAATGGTGCTTCCAGCCTGGCGTAAAGCTCGACTTCCGCGACAAGCCCGATGGCCATGTCATCACCGCCAAGGAAGTCGAGGAGGAGCTGAAGCGCATCGACCACGAGCTGAAGCCGCTCGAGATCGTCGTGGTCAACACGCGCGCCGGCTCGCGCTACGGCAACAACGACTACGTGAATTCCGGCTGCGGCATGGGTTACGACGCGACCATCTATCTCCTGGAGAAGGGCGTGCGGCTCACCGGCACGGATGCCTGGAGCTGGGACGCACCGTTCTATTTCACGGCCCAGAAATGGGCCAAGGACCACGATCCCTCGATCATCTGGGAAGGCCACAAGGCCGGCCGTGATATCGGCTATTGCCATCTCGAGAAGCTGCACAATCTCGAATCGCTGCCGGGCGACGGCTTCACCATTGCCTGCTTCCCACACAAGATCCGCGGTGCATCGGCCGGCTGGACCCGCGCCGTCGCGATCTTCGAAGAGTAGCCGCCTTCTAAAGAGAGGCGGGCCGTCGCGCGAAGAAGAGCGCGAGGCCGAGCGACGCGATGGCGACGCCGGCACCCTGACGCAGGCGGCGCAGCAGGCCGGGGCGTGAGACGGCCGCATCGCGCGCGCGGGCGGCGAGGAAGGTCACCACGACATCGACGGCCGTGTTGAGCGTGACGGAGATCAGGCCCAGCGCCACGAACTGCAGCCACACCGGACCGGCTGACGGATCGACGAACTGCGGCAGGAAGGCCAGGAAGAAGGCCGCCGTCTTGGGATTCAGCGCCTCGACGACGATGCCTTCGCGAAAGGCGCGTGCCGGGCCGGTTGCAGCGACCTTGGTGTCGATGGCGATGCCGGCCTCGCGGAAGCTCTTGAAGCCCAACCAGACGAGATAGATCGCGCCGGCGATCTTCAGCACCGCGAAAGCTTCCGCACTCGCAAGCACCAGTGCGGAAACGCCGATGGCACCGGCCGCGACATGGACAAGCCCGCCGAGTCCGGTGCCGAAGCTTGAAGCCAGGCCCTCGTTGCGGCCGCCCGCGAGCGTGCGGGCGGCGACATAGAGCAGGCCCGGCCCCGGTGATATCGCAATCGCCAGCGCAGCCGCGAAGAAGAGGGCGAGGCTCGCGATATCCATGTGGCCTTAGGCCAGCGGGTCGGGCTCGCCGGGGGGCAGCGGCACCTCGAAGACGTTCAGCGTCATGGAGACCAGCATGTAGTAGCCACACACGCCGACCAGATCGACGACGCCCTGTTCGCCGAACGCGTCGATGGCGCGCTTGTAGTTGGCAGTGGCGACCCGGTTGGTCTCGAGATATTCGGTGACGAAGTCGTAGACCACCTTCTCGACATCGCGCTTGAACGGCGGCGTGGCGCGCACGCGGATCGCCTCGACGATGTCGGCGGAAAGGCCTGCCTCCTTGGCGAGCCGCGCATGGGCATAGAACTCGAACTGCGCCTTGAAGTGGCGGCCGACCAGGCAGATCGCCAGTTCCGACAGATCCTTGGGCAGGGAATTGTTGAAGCGGCAGTATTCGCCAAGCTTCTGTGCGCGATCGGCCAGCACCGGGCTGCGCAGCCACGGCTCGAACGGGCCACGCAAACCGCCGCGCGGTCCGCCCATGATGGCGTCGGCCACCTGCTTTTGATCGGGCGTGAGTTTGTTCAGGTCAAGCGGAGCCAGACGCGGCATGACGTTTCCTTCGCAATGTCTTGTGAAATGGTTAGAGCGGGCAGCCGGCGTCGCCGACGCGGTTGTTGTCGGCGTTGTCGAACATGTTGTTGATCATCGACTCGCCGGCACGCTGGGCATTGCTGGATTGCGTGACGCAGGAGCCAGTGGCCAGCCACAGCACCTTGCCCGTGTTCGCTTCATAGAGCGTCAACGAAACGCGCAGGGTCGGGCCGGAGGTCGACGGCGTCTTGCCGTCGTAACGGCCGATCGGATTGGCCGGCAGGGTCTGGCGCGGATTGGCGCCCGGCTCGGCATAGTAGGGCTGTCCGCCGATCGTGCCGTCCGTACGCTGGTCGCTGCCACCCATCAGGTCGAAGTAGCTGACATCCATGCGCATGATGTTGCCGCCGGAGAAGCCGACTTCATTGCCGCGCTTCTGCAGGCGAATCATCACCTGCCGGCGCAGTTCACGGGCGAGGTGGGTGTCGGAGGTGAGCTGCACCGCTACCTTGGCCTTGGGGATCTTCTGGTAGGCCCTGATTTCGAGTTCGCCGAGCTTCGGGCCTGCACCGACGGCGCCATAGCCCTGTGCCATTACCGGATCGACGAGCCCCAGCGTCGAGAGTGCAACGAGAGTGGCGGCAATACGCATCCTGTCCCCCAAAATACCCTAGGCCGCCGCGAGCCTGCTCCAGCCGGGTTCGTCCCGATCGAGCATGCGCTTCAGCGACTCGAAATGCAGGAAGGCCTGCTGGGCCTCGCCTGCGATCTGCCGGGCGGTATGCTCGGCCATCGCGTCGTCGATGTTGTGCAGCGGCCGCCCGGTTTGCATGGCAAGCACCTGCACCATCGCGGCGCGTTCGAGGTAATAAAGGTCGTCATAGGTCTGGGCAACGGTCGGCCCCGAAACGATGATGCCGTGATTGCGCAGGAAGAGGATGTCCTTGTCGCCCATGGCACGGCACATCCGCTCGCCCTCGTCGTTCGACAGGGCGACGCCGCCATATTTCTCGTCATAGGCGATGCGGTCCCAGTAGCGGAAGGCGTTCTGGGTGCACATCTCGATGCGCCCGTCCTGGATCGAGGTCAGGGCCGTCGCGTAGGGCATATGGGTGTGCAGCACGACCTTGGCGCGCGGGTTGCCGGCGTGGATGCGGGCATGAATGTAGAAGGCGGTCGCCTCGACTTCGTATTTGCCTTCGATGACATTGCCGTCGCCGTCGGCCATGACAATGTCGGAGGGCGTGATTTCGGACCAGTGCAGGCCCTGCGGATTGACGAGGAAGAGATCCTCGCGACCCGGCACGGTCATGCTGAAATGGTTGCAGACGCCCTCGTTCAGGCCATGGCGCGCCGCCGCGCGCAGGGCGGTGGTGAGGTCGATCCGTGCCTGGGTGACCGGGTCGTTGGCCAGCATCGAAAGCGCTCCGTTCGTAGAATCCGTTGCGGTGCGGATGATGCGGCTTCAACCCCCTCCGGCCAAGGGAAATTGGCAAGTTTCGCGCGGAAAGCCCGTCAGGCGGGCGAAGAGCGGCGCGGCCCACTGGCGTCGGAAATCTCGCGCACCAGCTTGGTCCGCACGGCGCGGCCGAAATGTTCGAAATTGTCGGCCACGATCATGAACGAGCCCGGACCGCCGATGACATTCTCCTCGTAGTATTTGTCGAGGGTGAGGTCGGGTGGCCGGCCGAAGTTGTTGCGGTTCATCATGACAGGCAGGCCGTTCACCACGATGCCCTGCGAAACCAGCCTGTCCCGAATGATCTCGGCCGCCGGCCCGTCGTTGGTGCGGCCGTCGCCCGAGATGTCGATGACACGGCGCTTTGGGATTAAGCCAGAATTCTCGAAACGCTGGCCGGCATGGGCGAGCGCAGCACCGACCGCGGTCCAGCTTTGTGAGGTGCGCGGCGCCTCTGAAAGCTTCTCGGCGAAGCGACGGGCGGCACCGGCGCTGTCGATCACCGTCCAGTCGAGCACGACGACCTGATAGTGCGTGCCGGCCCATTCGGTGTAGCAGACGGCAATGCGCTTGTGCTCGCCGGAAAGAATGGCGTCGATCACGCGATCGTTGGTCAGCGCCTCGACATAGCCCCGGCGCTGCAATTCCGCTTCGACCTCGTCGATCGAGCGCGAGACGTCGACAGCCAGGACAAGCTGCAGGTCGACCGGCGTCTCCGCTCTCGCGGATGTCGCCGTGGCCATAGCTGCCAAAGAGCCTATAAGCGCCGACCGTCGCTTCATGCCCGCCTCCGCCGAAGGCACGAAGCATAGCACCACCAGGACGGGCGCAAACAAACACGCCGGAGGAGAACCTCCGGCGTTTCCGTTAATCAATCGGTCCGGCAGGGGCCGGATCGGGATCCTACTGGTCGTCGTCGAAGCCCCGCTTGCGCGGCTCGTAGTCCCGCTCGCGACGCGGACGATCCGGAGCACCACCTTCGCGGCGACGCGGGCGGGCGGCGTCACCGGCGCCCTCGGGGGCCGCCGCAGGCGGCGGACCAGAGAAGTCGGCACGACGATCGCGCATCGGACCGCCGCCGTCGCGGGCTCCGTAGCCACCGCCGCCGCCGCCACCATCGCGGCCACCGCCGCCATAGCCACCGCCGCCACCATCACGGCCACCGCCGCCGTAGCCGCCACCACCGCCGCCGCGATAGCCACCGCCACCGCCGCCACCGTAGCCGCCACCACCACCGCCACCGCCGTAGGGCGGACGCGGGCCGCGCGGACGGAAGCCGCCGCCGTCGCGACCGCCACCACCGCCGCCGCCAAATCCACCACCGCCACCACCACCGCCGGGCTGACGCTCGACAGCTTCACGTACGGCGATTGAACGGCCATCCAACAACGCGCCGTTCATGGCCTGCATGGCAGCGGCGCCTTGGTCATCGGTTTCCATCTCGAGGAAGGCAAAGCCGCGGCTGCGGCCGGTCTCGCGATCCACGATCACTTTCGAAGATGTAACGGTGCCGAACTGAGAGAAGGCTTCAGACAGACGCTCAGACGTGACCGAATAGGGCAGGTTGCCCACAAACAATTTGCGACTCATTCAAGGCTCTGGGCTAGAGGAAGGATCGAGCGGAGTCCGGCGCGCGCTTGCTGGACAGAAGTGTCCAAGCGTTTCGTTGACCTTTGACGGATGACCAAGAATCTCACGGAAGACGTTGACCGGTATCGCGCTCCGCGACTGGACCGAGACTCATGATGATGCTCGTCGGCTAGTGTCGCAATGCAGCACTTATGCTCTGATTCCCGCCGTGAGTCTACCCGCCGCGGCAGGGTTGAGACGGCGGCGGCCACGTCACACAATCACGATTGAAAATGGGAGGTACCCCGAATGATCGTCGACCATCGTACGTACGAACTGCAGCCAGGGCGGCTGCGCGAATTTTTGGCACTTTATGAAAAGGAAGGTTTGCCGGTTCAGAAGAAACATCTCGGCAACCTTGTCGGATTTTTCACCACTGAAGTCGGGAATGTGAACGAGATCGTTCACATTTGGGCTTATCAAGACCTTGCAGATCGCACCAAGCGTCGCGCTGCGATGGCGGCAGATCCCGCCTGGCAGTCTTATTTGCAGAAAAGCCGAGAATTCATGAAGCACATGAATAACAAGATATTGGTGCCGACCTCGTTCTCACCTACGAAGTAAGGGAAAGATAGAAGATCATGGCTACCGCACACCCGCGCCGCAGCGGCGCGCAGGTTCTCATCGACCAACTTCGCATTCACGGAACCGACACGATCTTCGGCGTCCCCGGCGAGAGCTACCTCGCCGCGCTGGACGCGCTCTACGCTCAGCGCAATTCCATCCGCTACGTGATCTGCCGCCAGGAAGGCGGGGCCTCATATATGGCCGAAGCTTACGGAAAGCTTACAGGCAAGCCGGGCGTCTGTTTCGTCACGCGCGGTCCCGGCGCAACCAATGCCAGTGTCGGCGTGCATACCGGCTTCCAGGATTCGACGCCCATGATTCTGCTGGTCGGCCAGGTGGCGCGCGAGCAGAGCGAGCGTGAGGCGTTCCAGGAGATCGACTATCGGCGCATGTACGGCCAGATGGCCAAGTGGGTCACCCAGATCGAGGATGCACGCCGCATTCCCGAGATCGTGAGCCAGGCCTTTCATCGCGCCGTCAACGGCCGGCCGGGGCCGGTGGTGATCGCGCTGCCGGAAGACATGCTGACCGACGAGGTCGAAGTGGCCGACGGTGGTCCGTTCAAGATTTCGCGAGGTGCGCCGGCGCCTGAAGACATGGCGACGTTCCGCGAGCTGCTCGCCGCGGCGAAGCAGCCGTTGGTAATCCTGGGCGGTGGCGGTTGGGACGCGAAGGCGTGCGCCGACATCAAGGACTTCGTCGAAGCCAATCACCTGCCGGTGACGACGGCGTTCCGCAACCAGGACCTGATCGACAATCGGCACGCCAACTTCGTGGGCGATCTCGGCCTCGGTGTGAATCCGCCGCTCGGCAAGCGCATCAAGGAAAGCGATCTCATCATCGCCATTGGTCCGCGCCTCGGCGAGGCGACGACCGGCGGCTACGCCATGTTCGACCTGCCGGTCCCGGCGCAGAAGATGGTGCATGTCCATGCCGGTGCTGAAGAACTCGGCCGCGTCTATCAGGCGACCTTGCCGATCAACAGCGGCATGGCGCAGTTCGCCGCTGCTGCGAAGGCGATGAAGCCGGTCGACGCTTCGGCATGGAAGGCGGGCGTCGCTACGGCGCGCACCGACTATCTGAAGAACATCGAGCCCTCGCCGCAGCCTGGTTCGGCCAATCTGGCGGAGATCGTCGCCTGGCTGAACAAGCGTCTGCCGGACGATGTGATCGTCACCAACGGCGCGGGCAACTATGCGGGCTACGTTCACCGCTTCTTCCAGTATCGCGGTTTCCGGACGCAGCTTGCGCCGACCAACGGCTCGATGGGCTACGGCGTGCCGTCGGCGGTGGCGGCCAAGATCGCCGCTCCGGGCCGCACGGTGGTGTCGTTCAGCGGCGATGGCTGCTTCCTGATGAATGGTCAGGAATTCGCGACCGCGGTCCAGCATGGCGCCAACGTCGTCTTCATCGTGATCGACAACGGCATGTACGGCACGATCCGCATGCATCAGGAGCGTGAGTATCCGACGCGCGTGCACGGTACCGAACTCAAGAACCCCGACTTCGCCGCCTATGCCCGCGCCTTCGGTGGCCATGGCGAGACGGTGGAGAGGACGGCGGACTTCGAGCAGGCGTTCGAACGTGCGCTCGCCGCCGACCGGCCGTCCATCATCCACGTGAAGACCGATGCCGAGGCGATCACCTCGCGCATCACCTTGACCAAGCTGCGCGAGCAGGCGCTCGCCAAGCACAAGCACTGAACCGTTTCTCGGCTTCCTCCTCCGCTTCGCGCGGGGGAGGAGACGCCGGGCAGGGGGCTTGCGCCGATCTGCGTCGGCCTCTATAGAGACGCCCGTGGTGATTTGAGCCGACCGGCTTGCGACCACGTTAAACATCGCTAAAAGGTCGGAGTGCTCGCAAAGCCCCCGTCCTTCCAGGTCGGGGGTTTTTCGTTTGCGGTCCTGCGCGCAGGCCTCAGACGAGAGGAGAGAGTGTGATGGACGGAGCAATTCCCAGGAAGAAGACCGAGGCCGATACCAGCAAGTGGCGGCCGCAGACCCGCGCGGTGCGCGGCGGGCAGATCCGCAGCAATTTCGACGAGACGTCGGAGGCGCTGTTCCTGACTTCGGGCTACGCCTATTCCAGCGCCGAGGAGGCCGAGGCCACCTTCAAGGGCGAGAGCAACCACTACCAGTATTCGCGCTTCGGCAATCCGACCGTCAGCATGTTCGAGAACCGGCTGGCCGCTCTCGAAGGTGCCGAGGCTTGTCGTGCCACCTCGACCGGCATGTCGGCGGTGTTCTTCGCGCTGCTGGCGCTGCTCAAGTCCGGTGATCGCATCGTCGCCGCGCGTCAGCTCTTCGGTTCCTGTCATTACATCGTCTCCGATCTGCTGCCGAAATACGGCGTGCAGAGCGAACTGGTCGACGGTGGCGATCTCGCCCAGTGGGAGAAGGCGCTCAGCAAGTCCACGCAGGCGGTGCTCTTCGAGTCACCCTCGAACCCGATGCTCGACATCGTCGACGTCAAGGCGGTGTGCGATCTCGCCCACAAGGCCGGTGCCAAGGTCGTGCTCGACAACGCTTTCGCGACGCCCATCCTGCAGCGGCCGCTCGAGTTCGGCGCCGATGTCGTCGTGCATTCCGCCACCAAGTACATCGACGGCCAGGGCCGCACGCTCGGCGGCGCGGTGCTGGGTAGCAAGGAGTTCATCCTCGACAAGCTGCAGCCGATCATCCGCAACTGTGGCCCGTCGCTCAGCCCGTTCAATGCCTGGGTGCTGGTGAAGGGCCTGGAAACGCTCGGCCTCCGGATCGAGCGCCATTGCGCCAACGCCCGCCGGGTCGCCGACACATTGGCGGCCCATCCGGCGATTGGCCGCGTTCTCTATCCTGGCCGCTCCGACCATCCGCAGCACGAGCTTGCGGCCAAGCAGATGTCGGATTTCGGCGGCGTGGTGACGTTTGACCTCAAGGCCGGCAAGTGGGCCGCGTTCGAGATGCTGAACCGCCTGCAGATCGTCGACATCTCCAACAATCTCGGCGATGCCAAGAGCCTGGCCACTCATCCGGCGACGACGACGCATATGCGCATCGGCGCCGAAGAGCGCACCAAGCTCGGCATCACTGACGGCACCGTCCGGCTTTCGGTTGGCCTCGAAGATGCCGAAGATGTAATCGCCGATCTCGTTCAGGCACTCGGAGCCTGAGGCGGAGCAACTGAGATGACAGCGGTCGAAGTGACAATGGCCGAAGCGTCGGCCCAAACTGCCGGCGCCGCGCCACTGTCGGCGACCCTGTGGGCGGAGAACGCCGATCTGGCCGAGCGCATTCTGGCGCACGGCTTCGTGCGTGGACTGGCCGATGGCAGCCTGCAGATCCAGCGCTTCAAGGGCTATGTCGCGCAGGATGCCTACTTCCTCGAAGCCTTCGCGCGTGCCTACGCCTTCTGCCTCGCCAACTCGACGTCGCGCGAAGATCTCTATGGCTTCGCCGACCTGATCGCGGGTGTTCTGGGTGAGCTCAAACTTCACAGGCGCTATGCCGAGCGTTGGCAGGTCGATCTGTCCTATGTGACGCCGGTCGAGGCGACGAAGGCCTATGTCGACTTCCTGCTGGAGACGGCGCGGCGCGGCGATCTCGGCGAGACGATCGCGGCGATGACGCCGTGCATGCGCCTCTACGCCTTTCTCGGCCGCTCGCTAGCCGCCAGGACGGTGGAACCGCTCTACGCGGAATGGGTGAAGACCTACGCCGATCCCAGCTTCGAGGCGCTGGCCGCCGGGCTCGAAGCGCTGCTCGATCTGCATGCCAAGGACTGCGATGCCGTCCGCGCTGCCTATCGCCGTGGCATGGAACTCGAATACGGCTTCTTCGACGCCAGCGTCTGACGGCGCTAGAGCGCCGCGAGCTTCTCCATCGAGCGCTCCAGTGCGCCATGCAGGTCGGTGGTGAGCTTGGCGCCCATAGCCATGCGCACTTCCTGCTCCGCGGCGGCCCAGAGCGGCAAGGCCCGCTTGAAGAGCGCGCGGCCAGCAGGGGTGGCGACCAGCTCGTGGCGGCGCTTGTCGGCGGCCGTGGCGCGTTCGACCACTCCCGAGCTCAGCAGCGGGCGCAGGTTGCGCGTCAAGGTCGTGCGGTCGGTGGCCAGCAGGTCTGACAGTTCGGTGATGGTGACCGGACCCCGGGCCGTCACGAACCCCAACAGCGAGAATTGCGAGATCTTGAGGCCGGTCGGCGCGAGGTGCCGGCTGTAGATCTGCGTCACGCGCCGCGCGGCGCTGCGGACCCGAAAGCAGGTGCAGTCGGCAGGCGAGGGCCGGGCGGGGAGCGGAATGTTCATCGCCGGCAGACTAGCGCCGGCGGGTTGCGCCGGCAAAGCATTACTGTGTATATGCACGCAAAAGTGCGATGGAGACGAGTATGGCCGCAACGGCTGGATATGGCGTGGTGCCGATCGAACAGGTGCGGCCGATGGATGGGCTGGCGCTCTTTCAGGCCATTAGGGAAGGCCGTCTTCCGGCACCGCCGATTTCCAAGGCCCTGGGCATGACCCTCGACGAGGTCGAACTGGGCCGCGTCGCCTTCGGTTACCGTCCAGTGTCCGACCACTACAATCCGTTGGGGACGGTCCATGGCGGCATTGCCGCCACCCTGCTCGACTCGGTGATGGGCTGCTGCATTCACACCACCTTGAAAGCAGGGACCGGCTACACGACCGTCGAGATCAAGATCAACTATGTGCGCGCCATGACCGACAAGACTGGTCCGGTGCGGGCCGAGGGCAAGATCATCAATGTCGGTTCGCGCATCGCGACGTCGGAAGGCCGGCTCACCGACGCATCCGGCAAGCTTCTGGCGCACGGCACTACGACCTGCCTTATCTTCCCGATCTAGGTCGACGACAGGTTGAGGCCGACGATCCCGACCACGATTACGGCGATCCACATTAGGCGGTTTGCCGAGGCAGGCTCGGCAAAGAGCAACATCCCCGCGAGCACCGTGCCGGCCGCGCCGATGCCGGTCCATACTGCATAGGCCGTCCCGACCGGCAGCACCTGCAGCGCCTTGGTCAGGAGATAGACGAAAGCCGCGAGCAGCAGCAGCGACACGGCCGTCCACGCCGGGTTCGCAAAGCCCTGGGCCTTCTTCATCGTGAGCGCCCAGGCGACGTCGATGAAGCCCGACGCGACAAGGTAGACCCAACCCCAGCTCGTGCTCATGACGGCGTTACTTTGGTTTGAACCATGGCAGGTTACCGTTTTGTAAGTGCATGCATGTGCATTGATATGGATGCACATGCATTCAATATCAAGCGGGGCCCTGTCGCCTCGACCGCTCTTCGGCGTTACGGAGAGTTGCGATAGTCTGGTTGCTGCATGCAGCCCTCCGCCGAACAACGACTGCTGAAGCTCTCCATCGCGGTGACAATTGCCGTGGCGGCAGCCGGCGTGCTGTTCGGCCTGTTGTCGGGTTCCATGTCGATCGTATTCGACGGCGTTTTCGCCGCGATCGATGCGGCGATGTCAGGCCTGGCGTTGTTCGTGTCGCGGCTGGTCAGCCGGGTGACCGAAAACCGGCGGTTCCAGTTCGGCTACTGGCATATCGAGCCGATGGTGCTGGCCTTCAACGGCGGCACGCTGATGCTGCTCTGCTTTTATGCTTTCCTGAATGCCGTCGACAGTTTTCTGGCCGGCGGCCGCCAGCTCGATTTCGATTGGGCCATGGCCTATGCCGTCGTCGTCTGCGCCGTCTGCTTCGCCATGTTCTTCTACGAACGTCATGCCAACAGGCAAATCGGCTCGGATTTCATACGGCTGGATGCGCAAAGCTGGCTGATGTCGGCCTGCATCACCCTGGCGCTGTTGGTCGCCTTTGCCATCGCCTGGGTGCTCACCGACACGCCCTATGCGCGTTTCACGCCTTACGCCGACCCTGTCGTGCTGGCGTTGCTGACCTTGGTGCTGGTCTTCGTGCCAATCCACACTGTGCGCAAGGCTTTGACCGAAATCCTGCTGATCACGCCATCGGAACTCGACGGCCACGTGCGAAAGGTGATGGACGATGCCGTGGTGCGTTATGGCTTTCGCACCTACACGAGCTACGTCGCCAAGGTCGGTCGCGCGCAGTTCATCGAGATCCATATTGCGGTGCCGGCCGATACGCCGATAGACAGTGTCGCCAAGGCCGATGCCATCCGTCGCGAAATTGCGGCAGCCATCGGCGAGGAAGGGCCGCATCGCTGGCTCACGATCGATTTCACCGCCGATCCGCAGTGGCTCTAGCCTGTTTGACCTTTTGGCGGGAAACTCCCATCTCATTGTCGCAAGGAAATCATTGAGCGATGTACTCCGCCACAACCCGTGCCATTGTCGTCACGGTCACACCGCAATATCTGCCTGACCAGTCCGATCCTGCGAAATCGCAGTTTGTCTGGGCCTATCAAGTCCGCATTGAAAATAAGGGCGATATCGCAGTGCAGTTGCGCAGCCGGCATTGGAAGATCACCGACGGGCTGGGCCGCCAGCAGGAAGTGAAGGGGCCCGGCGTGATCGGCAAGACACCTTTGCTGCGTCCGGGTGAAATGTTCGAGTACACTTCCGGCACACCGCTCTCCACGCCATCCGGCTTCATGGGCGGCAGCTATCAGATGGTGAGTGAGTCGGGCGAGGCCTTCGATATCGAAATCCCAACTTTCTCGCTGGACACACCCAGCTCGCAACGACGGCTCAACTGAGCGGCGCCACTGAGGGCAGGGGACAAAGGAGAGCGACGATGAACAAGGTCCTGAAGCAGAGCGAGGTGGTTTCGCTCGCCACCGGGCTGAAGCGGCCCTCGCGGGAAGAAGCTGAAGCGGCGGTACGTACGCTGATCCGCTGGGCCGGTGACGATCCGGCGCGTGAAGGTCTGGTCGGCACTCCCGACCGTGTCGTGCGGTCCTACGAGGAATTCTTCTCGGGCTACGATGAAGATCCAGCCGAGATGCTGCAGCGGACCTTCGAGGAGGTCGAGGGCTACGACGAGGTCGTGGCGCTACGCGACATCCGCCTCGAGTCGCATTGCGAGCATCACATGGTGCCGATCATCGGCCGCGTCCATGTCGGTTATCTGCCGGACAAGCGCGTGGTCGGGATCAGCAAGCTCGCCCGCGTGGTCGACGCCTTTGCTCACCGCCTGCAGATCCAGGAGAAGTTGACGGCGCAAATCGCCAACACCCTGCAGGACGTGCTGCAGCCGCGCGGCGTCGCCGTGGTGATCGAGGCGGCGCACCAGTGCATGACCACCCGTGGTGTACACAAGTCAGATGTCACGATGGTGACCAGCCGGATGCTGGGTGCTTTCCGCGATAATGGCGAGACACGGCGCGAATTTCTGACCATGATCGGTCGCAACACGATTTGATCGCGACAAGGACAACATGGCCGGAGAGATCGTCAGTTCCGTCGAAATGCTGCGCAAGCTCGTGGCCTTCGACACCACCTCGCGCAATTCCAACCTCGCCCTGATTGACTATGTCAGGGACTATCTCGCCGGGCACGGCGTCGAGAGTAAGCTGGTGCCGAACGAGGATGGCTCCAAGGCCAACCTCTTTGCCACCGTCGGCCCCAATGTGAAGGGTGGCGTCGTCCTCTCGGGCCACACCGACGTGGTGCCGGTCGACGGCCAGCCCTGGACGACCGATCCCTGGACGCTGACCTTGAAGGACGGCAAGTACTACGGCCGCGGCACTTGCGACATGAAGGCGTTCTACGCCATCGCGCTCGCCATGCTGCCGGAGTTCACGAAGGCTCCGCTCAAGAAGCCGATCCACTTTGCGCTGTCCTACGACGAGGAGATCGGCTGCTTCGGTGCCCATTCGCTGGCCGCGCGCATGGCGAGCGAAGTGCCGAAGCCCAAGGTCATCATCATCGGCGAGCCGACGATGATGACGGTGGTCCATGCGCACAAGGGCAGCCAGTCCTACGTCACCAAGTTCACCGGCTTCGAGGCGCACTCCTCGATGACCCATCTCGGTGTCAGCGCCATCCACTTTGCCGGCGAGTTCATCCACTACCTCAACCAGGTACAGGAGGAGCTCGAAGCCAAGGCGCCGAAGGACAGCGAGTTCATGCCGGCGGCGGCGACCTTCAACGTCGGTACGATCGTCGGCGGCACGGCGGGCAACATCCTGGCGCGCGAGTGCGAGGTGCTGTGGGGCTATCGCGAGCTGCCGACGCGGCCGATCGAGGAACTGGGCGAGCGCGCCAAGAAGTGGCTCGCCGAGGAACTTCTGCCCAAGATGAAGGCCAAGCATCCGTCGGCCGCCATCGAGACCGAGCTGCGCTCCTCTACCCCCGCCTTCTCGCCCGAGGGCAACGACGACGCCAAGACTCTTGCCGGAAGCTGGTCCGGTTCGAACACGGTGGGCAGCGTGGTCTACGCCACCGAGGCCGGCATCTTCCGCAAGACGTTGGGCGTGCCGACAGTGGTCTGCGGCCCAGGCGACATTGCCCAGGCGCACCAGCCCAACGAGTTCATCCTCGAGCCGCAGATCGGCGCCTGCGAGGAATTCATGAAGCGCATGCTGGAGTGGGCCTGCCGGGACTGAGGCTCGGCTGTCGGCCCGAAGTGCCGATATTCTCTTTAGTATAAAAAAGTAATCTGGAGGGCCTGAAGCTCTCCAGATTTTTTTTGCCCCGACCCTTGTTTATAAATCCGATCAAGATATATCTTAGACATGTTCAAACATAAAAGGATACGGTCAATGCGACCCTCCCATCATCACGGCCATGACGGCCACAGGCATCATTTCGGGCGGCGTGGCCTTGGTCACCATGGCCGGGACTGGGAGAGCGGCTCCGGAGAGCGCCGTGGCGGACGCCGCCGGGTCTTCGACTCGGCCGAACTCCGGCTGGTGCTGCTCAAGCTGATCGCCGACCAACCCCGCCACGGCTACGAACTCATCCGGGCCATCGAGGACCTGACCGGCGGCAGCTACGTGCCGAGCCCCGGCATGGTCTATCCGACCCTGACGATGCTGCTCGAAATGGGCCACGTCGCCGAAGCCAAGTCGGAAGGTCCGCGCAAGGCATTCACGGTCACCGAAGACGGCCTCTCCGAGCTCGCCGCAAAGAAAGCGGAAGTCGACGCGCTGTTCGCCCGTCTGGCGGAGCTCGCCAATCAACAGGAGCGCACCGACTCCGCACCGATCCGTCGCGCCATGTCGAACCTTCGCGCCGTGCTGATCCATCGCCTGGGTCGGGACGACGTGCAGATGCAGACGCTCCATGAAGCGGTCTCCATCATCGACGAGGCCGCCCAGAAGATCGAACGGCTCACCTGACAGGAGGTTTCGATGACTGTCCTCAGCACCGTGCGTGTGCCTACCGCCAACGGCAGTCGCTACCTCCAGCAGCTCTGCAAGCACTGGAGCCACAACCTCGTCGTCGAGTTCACGCCGGAGAAGGGCAAGGTCGTGTTTCCGCGGAATGCCCGCGGCGCCGACTGGCCGGGCGACGGGACGCTGTTGCTACAGGCAAACAGCGACAATCTGGAGTGCCGCCTGGAGGCGAGCGTCGAGGGGCAGTTGACGGCGTTGAAAGATGCCGTTGCCCGTCACATCGATCGCTTCGCCTTCCGTGAGGCGCCGTTGAAATTCGACTGGAGCGACGCCTAGGCGTTCGTGGTTACGCCGCGGAAGCGTAGATCCGGTCGAGATCCCGGTCGTCGTAATTGTATTCGGTCGAGCAGAACTCGCACTTCACGGCGACCCGCCCGGTCTTATCGCGCAGGTCGTTGAGTTCCTCGCGCTTGATCGACCGCAGCACGCGGTCGATGCGCTCGCGGCTGCAGCGGCAACGCGCAGCAAAGGAGCGGGGCTCGAACTGGCGTGGCCGCTCCTGGTGGAACAGGCGGTAGAGCAGCTTCGTGCCGGGCAGTGCGGGATCGAGCATCTCGGCCTCGGTCGCCGAGGCCATCAGGATGACGGCCCGCCGCCAGTCGTCCTCGCGCTGCTCCTGGTCGACGTCGATGCGTCCGGCGTCGAGTTCCGGCATCTGCTGAACCATCAACGCCGCGGCATGCCAGCGATAGCTGCCCTCGCTCGCCTCGCGGCGGGCGGAAATCTTGATTCCCGTCGGAAGCTGCTCGGACTGGCGGAAATAGGTATGGGCGCAGTCGGCCAGAGTCGCGCCTTCAAGAGGCACCACACCCTGATAGCGCTCGGTGTGCTGGCCCTGGTCGACCGTGAAGGCGAGACGGCCCTGGCCGAAAAGTTTCGGCACGTAGCCGTCGGGCGCGTCCTCGTTGCCGCTGCCCAGTGCCACCGCGAGCTTCCACGAATCGAACTGCGCGTAACCGCGCAGCGCGCCGTCGGTCGTAAGGTCGGTGACCAGCAGGCGGATCGGGCCGTCGCCTGATATCTGCAGGGTGAAGATGCCGTCGTATTTCAGCGACGTCGCCAGCGTGGCGCACAGTACCATCGCCTCGGCCAGCGGCCGCGCCACGGCCAAAGGATAGCCGTGGCGTTCGATGATCTCGTCCAGGACAGGGCTCAGGCGCACCAGCCGGCCGCGCACCCCTAAAGCATCGAGCTGGAAGGGCAGTACGCGATCCCACTCGGTGGAGGGAGAGCCGTCGGAAGGGGGGCCTTCCGACGTCCTGCTCATGAAAGACACCAGGCGAGGATGCTCTTCTGCGCGTGCAGGCGGTTCTCCGCCTCGTCGAACACCACCGACTGCGGCCCGTCGATCACCTCGGCGGTGACCTCCTCGCCGCGATGCGCCGGCAGGCAGTGCATGAAGATGGCATCCTTCTTGGCCTGCTTCATCAGGTGCTTGTCGACCTGATAGGCACGCAGGAGATTGTGTCGTCGCGCGGCACTTGGGCTGTGCGGATCCTCGTCGCCCATCGAGACCCAGGTGTCGGTGACGACGCAGTCGGCGTCCTTCACCATCGATTCCGGGTCGTGACCGATAGAGATGCGGCCCTTCGACTTTTCGGCCCACTGAACCACGTCCTGTGGCGGCTTGAGTTCGGTGGGGCAGGCGATGCGCAATTCGAAATCGAACTGCACGGCGGCGTGAATCCAGCTCGTCGCCATGTTGTTGCCGTCGCCCGACCAGGCGATCGACTTGCCCTGGATCGACCCGCGATGCTCCTCGTAGGTCATGACGTCGGCCATGAGCTGGCAGGGATGCGTCTTGTCGGTGAGCCCGTTGATCACCGGCACGGTCGCGTACTTCGCCATTTCGAGGAGTTTCTCCTCGACGGTGGTGCGCATCATGATGATGTCGACGTAGCGGCTCAGCACGCGCGCGGTATCGGCGATGGTCTCGCCGCGGCCGAGCTGCGTGTCGCCACGGCCGAGCATGATCGTCTCGCCTCCGAGTTCGCGCATGCCGACTTCGAACGACACGCGGGTGCGTGTCGACGGCTTCTCGAAGATCATGGCGAGGGTCTTGCCGGCGAGCGGCTTGTCGTGCCCGCCGTTGGACCGTGCCTTCTTCATCGCCTTGCCCTGATCGAGGATCTGGCGAAGCGTTTTGGAATCGACCTGATCGAGGTCGAGAAAGTGTCTAGGCGCAGCCATGGTGCCTACTCGGCAGCCTTGGACGACTCGAACGAGACAGCGGCCTTCTCAAGGATGGCGATGCCCTCGTCGAGTGCGGCCTTGTCGGCGATCAGCGCCGGGAAAACGCGGATCACGTTCTCGCCCGCCGGTGGCACGAGCAGCCCCAGCGATTGCAGGCGCTCGACCATCTCGCCGGCTGGCACCACGCAGCGCAGGCCCTGCAGGAAGCCGGTGCCGCGCTGTTCGGCAAACACCTTGGGGTGCTTGGCGACCAGCCTCTCGAGCTCGGCCTTGAGGTACTTGCCGCGTTCGTGCACGCCGTCGATGAAGCCGGGCTTCAGCAGTTCGTCGAGCACCGCGTTGGCCACGCCCGTGGCGAGCGGATTGCCGCCGTAGGTCGAGCCGTGCGTGCCCGGCACCATGCCGACGGCTGCCTTCTCGGTCGCCATGAAGGCGCCGATCGGGAAGCCACCGCCCATGCCCTTGGCGATCGCCATGACGTCGGGCGCGACGCCCGACCACTCGTAGGCAAACAGCTTGCCCGTCCGGCCGAAACCCGTGTGGATCTCGTCGTAGAACAGCAGCAGGCCGAACTCGTCGCACATTGCGCGCAGCGCCTTCAGGAATTCGGGCGTCGTCTCGCGGATACCGCCTTCGCCCTGGATCGGCTCGACCAGGATGCCGGCGGTCTCGTCGTCCACCATGTCGCGCACGACGTTGGTGTTGTTGAGCGGCGCGTGGCGGTAGCCGGGGGCCGGCGGGCC
>CALROF020000009.1:0-61104 GCA_943369775.1 Reyranella massiliensis 521 | reverse complement strand
GGCAACGCGCTATGGCGACGATCCGACCGTGATCGGCGCCGACCTGCACAACGAACCCTACAATGGCGTTTGGGGCGGCGGTGGCGCCAACGACTGGGCTGCGGCCGCCGAGCGTGCCGGCAATGCCATCGGCGACGTCAATCCCAATTGGCTGATCTTCGTCGAGGGTGTCGGCAGCTATCAGGGCCAGCCCTACTGGTGGGGCGGCAACCTGATGGGCGTCCGCGACCGGCCGGTCGAACTCGACGTCGCCAACAAGCTGGTCTACTCGCCGCACGACTATCCCAACTCGGTCTATGCGCAGCCCTGGTTCCAGGGACCGGACTTCCCGGCCAACCTGCCGGCCAAGTTCGACCAGATGTGGGGCTACATCTTCAAGGAAGGCATCGCCCCCATCTACCTCGGCGAGTTCGGCACCGGCCTCACCGATCCCAAGGACGCCCCCTGGTTTGAGGCCATCACCTCCTATCTCAGCGGTGACCTCGACAATAATGGGACATCGGACCTCGCCCCCGGACAGAAAGGGGCGAGCTGGACCTTCTGGTCGTGGAATCCCAACTCCGGCGACACCGGTGGCATCCTGAACAACGATTGGAGCACGCCGAACCAGGCGAAGCTCGCCTATCTGACGCCGATCCAGTTCGAGTTCCACGACGACGAGACAGGCGGCGGCGATGGCGGGCCCGTAACGACCAACCATGCGTCCTTCCTGCTGAGCCTGTCGGAGCCCACGACGCATGCCGTGACGGTGGACTATCACACCGAGGTCGGTGATGCCGGCGCTGCCGATTTCACCGGATCGAGCGGCTCCATCACCTTCGCTGCCGGTGAGCAGAGCAAGACGATCTCGATCCCGATCACACCCGACACGCTCGACGAGGCCAACGAGCAGTTCAGCCTCGTGCTGACCAACGCGCAGGGCGCCACCATCGCGCGGGCCACCGCGACTGCCACCATCGTCGACGACGACACGACAGCAGCGCCCCCGCCTCCGCCGCCCCCGCCACCACCGACTGAGAACGGCGATCTCGAAGCGCTGTTCGCCGTCGTCAATTCGTGGAGTGGCGGATTCCAGGGCGGTGTCACCCTCGACAATGACGGCGCCAGCGCAACGTCCGGCTGGCAAGTCAGGATCGACATGACAAACCAGATCACGGACATCTGGAATGCCGTGATCGTGTCGCACGACGCCAACGGCTACGTGGTCAAGAACGCCGCCTGGAATGGCACGATCGCCCATGACGGCGAGGCGAGCTTCGGCTTCGTTACCGCAGGCCCAATGAATCCTCTCGCTGTGCACGTCGATCTCTACGCCTAAAGCGCGTCTCGCCCTGCAATCCCCTGCGCTTCCAGCCTTTCCTCCCTGCGCCTAAAATCGGCGCCGGGAGGAATGTCGATGAAGTTCAGCTTCTCCAGCGAGCAGGAAGAGTTCAGGTCCAATCTCCGCCGTTTCCTGGCGGAACGGTCGCCGACCAAGGAGGTGCGGCGGTTGATGGAGACCGACGCCGGCTGGGAGCGCGATGCCTGGCGTAAGCTAAATGCCGAGCTGGGGCTCACGGCTGTCCGCATCCCGGAAGCTTATGGCGGCCAGGGATTCGGCTTCGGCGAATTGGGCATCGTGCTGGAAGAAGCAGGCCGCGCCCTGCTCTGCGCACCACTCTTCTCCACCGCCGTGCTGGCGACGGGCGCTATTCTGAATGCCGGTACGGAAGCCCAGAAGCAGGCACTCCTCCCCGGCATCGCCGCCGGTGACACGATCGCCACTCTGGCCTGGGTCGAGGATCCCGCGCACTGGGACGCCGCCGCCACGGCAATGACGGCGAAAAAATCAGGAAAGCGATACAGACTCGAAGGCTCCAAGAGCTACGTGATCGACGGCCACACCGCCGACCTCATTGTCGTGCTGGCACGCCGGCCTGGCAGCAAGGGCGAGAATGGCCTTTCGCTGTTCACCGTCGCCGGAGATGCTCAAGGCCTCTCGCGCCACGCTCTCAAGACCATGGATACAACACGCAAGCTGGCACGCCTCGAATTCAAGGACGTCGAAGCAACCTTGCTGGGCACCGCCGGCGACGCTGCGGCTCCCTTTGCCCGCACCATGACCGAAGCCGCGATTTGCCTGGCCAACGAAATGGCCGGTGTCGCGGAACGGCTGCGTGAGGATGCGCTCGACTATGCCAAGATGCGCATGCAGTTCGGCCGGCCTATCGCCTCCTTCCAGTCGATGAAGCACAAGCAGGCCGACATGCTGATCGATGTCGAACTCGCCAAGTCGGCTGCTTACTACGCCGCGGCCGCGCTAGACGACGGCGACGACGATGTCCCCGCAGTCGCATCGCTCGCCAAGGCAGCCGCCAGCGAAGCCTGCCTGCAGACGGCAATCCATGCCATCCAGATTCATGGCGGCATCGGCTTCACCTGGGACAACGACACCCATCTCTGGTTCAAGCGCGCCAAGAGTTCGGAGGTGCTACTGGGCGATGCCCATCATCACCGCGAGCTGATGATGCGGCGCTGGGCGGCCTGAGGGAGGACGGGACATGAGCGAATTGAACGAAGAAAACGTCCGTGCCGAAGTCCGTGCCTGGCTCGAAGCGAACTGGAATCCCGAACTCGGCCTCGTCGAATGGCGCAACAAGCTGGCCGATTCCGGCTGGGGTGTGCCGACCTGGCCTAAGCAGTGGTACGGCCGAGAGCTGCCGCAGGCATTGCAGCCGGTCGTCGATGAGGAATTTGCCCGTATCGGCGCGATCGGCGTCGCCAAGGCCGGCATCCGGACGCTCGCGGCCGCAACGATCCTGGCGCACGGCACCGATCTGCATAAGGAGAAGTTCCTGCGCCGCATCCTCACGGGCGAGGACACCTGGTGCCAGCTCTTCAGCGAGCCGGGCTCGGGGTCGGACGTCGCCGGCGCGGTGACGCGCGCAGAGATGCGCGGCAACAAGTGGGTGGTGAACGGCCAGAAGGTCTGGACCACCAGCGCCCATCACGCGCATTGGGGCCTGCTGCTGGCCCGCACAGACTGGGACCTGACCAAGCACAAGGGCCTCTCCTACTTCATCATCGACATGCACCAGCCCGGCGTGAAGGTGCAGCCGCTGAAGCAGATGAACGGCCATGCCTCGTTCAACCAGGTGTTCATGACCGACGCCGAGGTGCAGCCGGAGTTCCTGGTCGCCAATGTCGGCGATGGCTGGGCGGTGACCACCACGACCCTGATGCATGAACGCCGCGGCGCCGACGGCCTGCGCACTTGGGCGATGGGCTCCGATCGCAAGGGGCGCATCTACGAGGAAGAGCGGGCCGAAATCGCGACGACGATGGAACCCTACAAGTGGTATCCGCAGCGCGCCGGCCGCGTCGATCTGATCCTGCAGCGCGCCAAGGAAACCGGGCATCTTGCCGATCCCGTGGTGCGCCAGGAGATCGCCAAGCTCCTGACCATGTCCAAGGCGGCGGAATGGACGGCCCGCCGCGCCCGTGCGGCGCAGGAACAGGGCCGGCCGCAGGGGCCGGAAGGATCGCTGGGCAAGCTAGTGTCGAGCCACGTCGCCCGCGCAGCAGCCCGAGTGCACACCCAACTTACGGGGGCCGACGCACTCCTCACCGGCGCCGACAGCCCGATGGGCGGCGTCATTGCAGAGATCCTCGTTTCGGTACCGGCGACCTCGATCGCCGGCGGCACCGACGAGATCCAGCGCAACATCATCTCCGAGCGCGTGCTCAAGATGCCCAAGGAACCGAGCATCGACACTACCAAGCCGTTCCGTGACGTGCCGCGCAACACGGTCGGATAAACCGTCTCGTCCTCGCAGTGGCTTTGACAGGGCTCGCTGAATCCAGCGAGACTTTTGTCCGTGTTCAGGATCGCCCTCAGCCTCGCGTCCTGCATGGCGCTGTGGGCGACATGCGGCAGTAGGGCAGCGCAAGCCGAGGATTCGGCGACGCGATGGAACGGCCCTTTCGGTGGCACCTTTTCGGCCAGCCTCACGGTGGTGTCCGAATATTCCTTCGCTGGCATCTCGCAGACCAATCGCCAACCGGCGGTCCAGCCCGGCCTGCATTACCGCACACCCTCCATCAGCGAGGACATCAATCTCTGGGCCTATGTGGCGGCCTGGGGCAGCAACGTCGACTTTCCCGGCACGGGACCGGGCATCGAAGTCGACCTCCTGAGCGGCATCAAGTTTCTCGCCTTCGATCGGCGCCTGACCGTCGACATGGGCTATGTGCGCTATTTCTATCCCGGCGTGCCCGGCAGCTTCGCCTACGACTACGGCGACTTCGTCGTCTCGGTCGGTTACGACTTCGATCTCTTTCAGCTGAATGGCCGCGTGCGCTACAGCCCCAATTCGTTCGGTGCTTCGGGCAACGCCTGGAACAAGCGTGCACTGCTCACCGTGCCGCTGCCGTTCATGCGGATAAACGAGAACATCTCGTTCAAGGTCTACGGCACGCTCGGCAACCAGTATGTCGACCTGCCCCAGAACTACGGCATTCCCAACAACGACTACTGGTACTGGCAGACAGGTCTCGTGATCTCGGCCTACGGCTTCGACGTGACGATTGCCTATACCGACACGACCATCGACTACGCAGGCTGTGGCTACACGACAAACTGCGAGAGCCGCGTTATCGTCGGCATCAGCAAGTATTTTTGAGGCACATGAGTACCAACAAGGTCACCATCTTCCGCGCCCGTCGCATCCTCACCATGAACCCAGCCCGCCCCGAAGCGACGCACGTCGCCGTGCGCGACGGCCGCATCCTGGGCGTCGGGACCCTCGAAGAGCTGCAGGGCTGGGGCGCGCATACCCTCGACGACAGCTTCGCCGACAAGGTGCTGATGCCGGGCTTCGTCGAAGGCCATAGCCACGCCGCCGAAGGCACGTTCTGGCGCTATACCTATCTCGGCCGCTTCGACCGCATGGATCCCGACGGCAAGGTCTGGCCGGGCGCTGCGTCGATCGACGAAGTGGTGGCGCGTCTGCAGGAAGAAGAACGCAAGCTCGCGTCGGCCGACGAGCCGCTGTCCGGCTGGGGACTGGATCCGATCTATTACGGCGACCGTCGTGTCGTTCGCGCGGATTTCGACCGCATTTCGACCAAGCGTCCCATCGGCGTGATGCATGCGAGCGGCCATATCTTCAATGTGAACAGCCGCGCCCTCGAACTGGCCGGCCTGCTGCGTACCGGATTCAACCATCCCGGTGTGACGCTCGGCGACGATGGCCTGCCGACCGGCGAACTCAAGGGCCCGGAAGCGATGACCCTGGTCGGAAAGCATATCGGCTTCGACCGCGAGGCGCTGGCCAACGACGAACCTGGCTTGCGCCGCTTTGCCAGACTCTGCGTTCGCCAGGGCGTGACCACCGCCACCGATCTTGCCAACCTCCTGCCCGACGACGCGGTCTCGATGATGCAGCGTGTGACGGGCGAAGCACAGTTTCCCGTTCGCATCGTGTCGTTCCGGCGGTTCCAGGCGCTGACGCCCGAGCAGGCCGTCGAGATCGCAATGGGGCTCAAGAAGCAGGCGACCGACCGGCTGCGACTCGGCGCCATCAAGCTGTTCGTCGACGGCTCGATCCAGGGCTTCTCGGCGCGGCTGCGCTGGCCCGGCTACTACAACGGCGCGCCGAACGGACTCTGGTACACGCCGCCGGAGACGATCGCGCAGCTCTACAGGCTGGCGCTGAAGAACGACGTGCTGGTGCACAGCCACACCAACGGCGATCAGGCGACCGAGATGGCGCTAGACTGCCTGGACGGTGCGCTGCGCGACCAGCCGGCGCCCGACCATCGCTTCACCCTTCAACATTGCCAGCTCGCCGACGCGGCACAGTTCCGCCGCATGAGCCGGCTCGGCATGTGTGCGAACCTCTTCCCTAACCATCATTTCTATTGGGGCGATCAGCACTACGAGACCACCGTGGGACCGGAGCGTGCCACGCGCATGAATGCCTGCGCTACGGCACTGGCCAGCGGCGTGCCGCTCGCCATTCATTCCGACGCACCGGTGACACCGCTGGGTCCCCTGTTCACCGCGTGGTGCGCCGTCAACCGACTCACCGCCAGCGGTCGCGTTCTCGGCACCAGCGAGCGGATCTCCGTGGCGGATGCGCTCCGCACTATCACCCTCGGCGCCGCTTGGACCCTGAAGCTCGATGGCGAACTGGGTTCGATCGAGGTCGGCAAGCGTGCCGACTTTGCGGTCCTGGAAGACGATCCGCTGGAGATCGCGCCCGAGAAGCTGAAGGACGTGCGCATCTGGGGCACGGTCCAGGCTGGCCGCCTGTTCCCTGCCGCTGGAGCATGAAAGACAGCGTTCTGCCGGTGACGGTGGTCGGCGGTTATCTCGGCACCGGCAAGACCACATTGGTGAACAATCTTCTGCGTGCCGCTGCCGGCCGGCGGATCGCCGTCCTGGTCAACGACTTCGGCACCACGCCGATCGACCGCGACCTGATCGTGGCGACCGATGGCGACACGCTGGAGATTTCCGGCGGCTGCGTGTGCTGCAGCTACGGCTCCGACCTGATGGAACGGCTGATGACGTTGCCGGAGCAGCGACCGGATGTGGAGCGCGTCGTGCTGGAGGCGAGCGGCGTCGCCCTGCCCGGCATGGTGGCGAATGCCGTGACCCTGCTCGAACCTTATCGAATCGATGCGGTCGTGGTCATGGCCAACGCCGAGACGGTGCAGGCACAGGCGGACGACGCCTATCTCGGCGACACGATCCTGCGTCAGCTATCGGCCGCCGATCTGATCGTCCTCAATCGCTGCGACCTGGTCGACGATGCCGCGCGCGAGCGAACAATCGCCTGGCTTGAGCATCAGGCGCCCGATGCTCGCGTCCTCCCGGCGACGCACGCAAGGATCGCCCCGGAACTGCTGATCGGCTTGCGCGACGGCTCGACGCCGCGCAGTCATGCGACGCTGCAGGCACCGGGTGCTCCGGACGCGGCTTCGCTCTATGATGCGCTGGAACTCGATATGCCGCCGGACATCGACCTGCAGCAGTTGGGACGACTGCTCGCCGCACCGAGCACCGGCGTGCTGCGGGCGAAGGGCATGGCACGCAATGCAGGCCGCGGAATCGCGGCACTGCACGTTGTCGGAAGACGCTTCTCCGTCGATCCTGCCCCACTCGGCACGGCGCCGACGAAACTGGTCGTGATCGGGTTGCGCGGCCATCTCGACCGCAGTGCAATCAGCGACGCACTTGGCAAGACATCGTCGAAACAGGAGAGCCCATGCTGACCCTCTACCTTGCCCCCGGTTCCAGCTCGATGGCGCCACATATCGCGCTGCACGAGATCGGCATTCCCTTCGAAACGCACGCCTTGTCGCTGGCCGAGAAGCAAACCCACACGCCTGAATTCCTCAAGATCAATCCAGCCGGCAGGGTGCCGGTACTGGTGATCGACGGACGGCCGCTGATCGAAGTTGCGGGCATCCTCTTCTATCTGGCACGTCTCCATCCTGAGGCTGGGCTGCTGCCAATAGGCGACATCGAGGCCGAGGCGCAGGCGGTCTCGTGGATGTCCTACCTCGCGTCGACCGTCCATCCGGCGCGAGGACAAGGCCTCGACCGCTGCCGTGCGACCTGGACAACCGTCGAGCAGCGTCTGGGCGGCCGCGACTGGGTCGTGGGCGACCGCTATTCCGTCGCCGACATTCACCTGTTCCGCCTCTACTGGCGCGCCCGCAGCTTTCTCGACTTTCCGGCCGGTACTTTGCCGGCGGTCGAAGCCCATTATGCCCGCATGATGGCGCGGCCGGCGGTGATCAAGACCATCGAGATCGAGAGCAAGGTCGCCGGGCGCAGCCTGCCCGGCTGATCATCTGCCGCCTGATCATCCACCGTTCAGAGCGCGCCAGACCTTCTCAGGTGTCACCGGCATGTCGATGTGGGTGATGCCTGCTTCCGACATCGCATCGACGACTGCGTTCATCACCGATGGCAGGGCACCTGCACAGCCTGCTTCGCCGCAGCCTTTCACGCCCAGCGAATTGGTCTTGCAGGGCACGGGATGGCTGGTGATGAAGAAGGACGGTGCATCCGAGGCCCGCGGCAGTGCGTAGTCCATATAGGTGCCGGCGACGGGTTGTCCCTGCCCGTCATAGACCGTGCGCTCGAAGATCGCCTGTCCGATGCCCTGCACCACGCCGCCATGCGCCTGGCCTTCGACCAGCATCGGATTGATGAGCGTGCCGAAGTCGTTGACCATGAAATAACGCACGACGTCGATCTGGCCGGTATCGGGATCGATCTCGACCTCGGCGACATGGCAGCCGTTCGGGAAAGCCGAGGGCGGCGTATCGGAAATGTGACGGACGTCGAGCGTCTGCGGCACGTCCTCGGGCAGGGACATGCCGTCGCGCAGCTTCGACGCGAGATCGAGCAGACCGATACTGCGGTCTGTACCGGCAATCCGGAAACGCCCGCGGTCGAACTCGATATCGACGGTCGCAGCTTCCAGCACATGGGCCGCGATCGCCTTGCCCTGCTCGATCACCTTGGCGCCGGCTTCGAGAAAAGCCTCGCTGCCGACGATCGCCGAGCGCGATCCACCCGTGCCGCCACCGGCCAGGAGCTGATCGCTGTCGCCCTGCAGGAGGCGGAAGCGGTCGAAGGGGATGCCGAGCTTTTCGGTCAGCACCTGGGCGAAGGGCGAGGCGTGGCCCTGGCCATAGTCGAGCGTGCCGCTCAGCATGGTGACGGTACCGTCGTCCTCGAAACGGATGCCGCCATATTCCTTGCCGGCAGGCCCCGTCACCTCCAGATAGCTGCCGATGCCCCGGCCACGCAGCTTGCCGCGCGCCTTGCTCTCGGCCTTGCGCGTCTCGAAGCCGTCCCAGTCGGAGGCTTGCAGGGCCTTGTCGAGAACGGCGGTGAATTCACCCGAATCGTAGGCCATGCCGGACGGCGCCTTGTAGGGCATCGCCTCGGGCGCGATGTGGTTGCGCCGGCGCAGCTCGACCCGGTCGATTCCCATCTCGCGCGCCGCCGTGTCAATCAGGCGCTCCATGTAGTAGTTGCCCTCGGGACGACCGGCGCCGCGATAGGCTGCGATGGGCGTCGTATTGGTGAAGGCGACCTTGGAGTTCACTTCCATCGCCGGCGTCTTGTAGACGTCGATGACGTTCTTCACCGCGTTGGTCGTGGCCGGCATCGGCGGATAGATGTAGGCGCCGGCATTGCCAGTGCCGGAAAGCCGGACGGCGAGGAAGTGGCCCTCCTTGTCCAGTGCCAGTTCGGCGATGCGCTGATGATCTCGACCATGATGGTCGGAGAGAAAGCTCTCCGAACGTTCGTCGGTCCACTTCACCGGCCGGCCGAGCTTCTTGGCCGCCAGCAACAGCGGCGCGTATTCCGGGTAGGGTGGCGCCTTCATGCCGAACGAGCCGCCGACATTGCCGGTCAGCACGTGAATCCGGTCGGGCTTCACATTCAGCACGCCGGCCAGGCCGCCGCGCAGGCCGAACACGCCCTGGCAGCCGACATTCAGCACCCAGCGCTCGTTGACGGCATCCCAGGAACCGATCGCCGAGCGCGGCTCCATTGCATTGACGACGACGCGATTGGATTCGATCTCCAGCCGAGTGACGTGAGCTGCTTCGGCAAAGGCTTTCGCCACCGCCTCGGCATTGCCGTAGTGGAAGTCGAGCACCAGGTTGCCCGGTGCATCGTCGTGAATTTGCGGCGCGCCCTCGGCCAATGCCGCAGCAGGCGTTGTGACCGCCGGCAGTTCGTCGATATCGAGCTCGACCGCTTCGGCGGCATCCTTGGCCTGCAGTGCCGTCTCGGCCACGACACAGGCCACCGCCTCGCCGACGAAACGCACCTTGCCCTTAGCGAGCGACGGCCGGACCGGTGTCTTCATCGGCGAGCCGTCGCGCTGCGGGATGTTCATCGGGCATTTCAACGGGTTGAAGCCCGCTGCGTCGAGATCGTCGCTGGTGAGGATCGCCAGCACGCCCGGCATGGCGAGCGCTGCCGCAGTGTCGATCCCTTTCAGGTGACCGTGTGCAATGCGGCTGCGTACCATGACCGCATAGACCTGGCCGGCCAGGTTGATGTCGTCGGTGTAGCGCCCCTCGCCCCGCAGAAGGATCGGGTCCTCGGTGCGCGCCACCGACTGGCCGACGCCGAACTTCATGAACGCAAGGCCGGTGTCGTCGAAAGAATCCATCAACCTGTCCTCAACGCTTGTACTTGGACGCCTACTTCAGCGGCGAATAGTTCGTCGGCAGCAGCAGAGTCGAGTGCATCGCCGCAAGCTTCGCCGGCCCCTTGGCGAGATAGGCCTGCCAGGCCGGATCCTTCATCGCCGCGGCCCGCGCTTCGAAGCGCTCCTGCAGGTTCTTGTAGCGCCAGAGATGGATCCACTCGTTGGGCTCGGGAACCTCGCCCGTCCAGGCGCCCCAGATCGGCGAATACTTCTCGCGCGCCTCCTGGACCTCCTTGAAGTCCTTGCCATAGGCCAGGGCGCCGCCCATCTGCGTGCGGTAGATGCGCAGTTCGTAGACGTTGCCGGTCGTGCCGTCGCTGGGCTTGATGTCGACGACGGCATTCATGATGCGCAGGTCCTGGCGCTCGATCAGCGGCCGGATCACCGGCACATAGCCCTCAGTCCATGGTTTGTGCTTGGCGAGTTCGCCGCGCAGGCGCGTGCGCTCGTCGAGGCTCTCGTACTTCCAGAGATGCCAGATCTGGTTCAGGGCACCGAACTCGGCCGTCCAGTAGCCGTGGTTCTCGCCGAAGTTCTGGCCGCGGGCCGGCCGGCCAATCGTCTCGGCGGCCTTGAGATATTCCGGCATCTTGCCGGGCTTCAGCGTGTAGCAGCGAAATTCGTAGACCATTCGTTCCTCTCAGGGATGCGGGTTCTTGGGCGGATGAGCCTTCACCGCCTCCTCGTTGATGTCGGCGCCCCAGCCAGGCCGGGTCGGTACGATCAGTTCACCATTCTGGATGACCGGCGGATGAGTGACCAGATCGTCCTTCCAGGGCACGTCGTCGATATCTATTTCCATGATACGAAAGTTGGGCATCGCAGCGCAGAGGTGCGCACTCATCAGGGTCGACATATGGCCGTAGAAATTATGCGGCGCGCAGTTGATCTCGTAGGCCTCGGCCATGGCGGCGATCTTCAGCGACTCTGCAAGGCCATTCCACGGCACGTCGATGATGGAAACGTCGATCGAGCGGTTCTCGAAATAGGGACGGAATTGCCGCCGGCCGAATAGGGATTCGCACGACGCAATCGGCATCGACGCGCGGTCGCGGATCAATCGCAGACCTTCGGGATCGTAGGAATCGATCTCCAGCCAGAAGAGATTGAAGGGCTCGCAGGCGCGCGCGACCTTGATGTAGCCCTCGGTCTTGAAGTTGAAGTTGGTGTCGAGAAGGATGCCCATGTCGTGGCCCGCGCCCTGCCGGAAGGCCGCGAGCCCGTCGCAGATCGCCGCGATCACGGCGCCATCGGCGTTCAGTTCCGGGCCACCCGGGCTCCGGCCGAAGCCGGGCTGGTACATGTTTGCCGGGTTGAGATCGAAGCGGAATATGTTGGTCTTGAGCGCCTTGAAGCCGCGCTCCTTCACATGCTCGCCGAGCTTCACCAGATCGTCGAGCGAGCGCACGGGCTCGACGCCCATGACCTCGGCATTGCGGAAGCGGTAGCTGCCGCAGTGCGACCAGTAGAGCGGCAGGCGGTCGCGGACCGGCCCGCCGAACAACTCATAGACCGGAATGCCCAGCGCCTTGGCCTTGACGTCGAGCAGCGCGTTCTCGATGGCGGCCATCGCCTGCTGGTTCATGCCGCCCGGCGCCTGGCGCGTGATGGCATAGATCGTCGACATGATGCGTTCGATGGGGCGTGGATCCTGACCGATCAGGCCCTGGGCCATGCGGCGGATCACCGCCGTCAGGCCCGCGCTGCCGTAACCTTCATTGTACTCGGACCAGCCGACCAGCCCATCATCCGTGGTGATCTTAAGAAAGGAGAAGTCGCGCCAGCCGGCGTCGCAGTGCAAATCCTCAATCTTGGCGATTTTCATGCTGTTTCCTCCCGCGAGCCCAAGAGCATAGACTAGGGACTGGCCACCGCGGGATGAAACTATGCCCCTCTACGGCAAGGGAATGCTGATTACGCTGACGCAGGTGTCAGCGCGCGACGAGCGGGATTTCAACGAGTGGTACAACCGCGAGCATATCGATGAACGCGTGAACCTCCCCGGCTTCCATCGCGCCCGCCGTTATGTCGCCGTGCGCGCAACGCCGAAATATCTCGCGACCTACGAATGCGACAGCGTCGCCGACCTCGCGACCCCGGACTATCTGAAGCTCCTGGCCAACCAGACACCGTGGAGCCAGGCCGTCATGGCACGTTTCACGCACTTCCAGCGACTGACCTTGCGTATCCTGGCCGATCAGACACACGGTGTCGGCGGCGCCCTGGCTTGCGTGCGCTTCGTGCCCGATCCGCGGCGGCGCAAAGCGCTGGTCGAGTGGCTCACCACCACCGCCTTTCCCAAGGTCATACAGCGACCCGGCATGCTGGGTGCCAGCGCCGGCGAGAACGATCTCGAAGTCGCGCATGCCCCCCTGCACGATAAAAGCATGGACCATCCCAGGGCCGAGGAGGCCGAATGGGCTGTCCTGCTGGAGGGCGCCGATGTTCCCGCAGTCAGCGCGGCCGCGCGCTTCATGTTCACGACGACGAAGCTGCGTCCATTTGGAGTCGAAATAGCGCCAACAGTCGGCACCTACCGGCTGCTGTTCGGCAACCAGCGATGACATTTCTTTGACCGCCTGTTGATCGCGAGATCGCCTAGGGTCCGGCCCGTGCCCAAGGGACTGTCCACTCAGCAAACCATCTTCTGGCTCAGGCTCGCGACATTGTTCGCACTCTGCGTGCCGGCAGTGAACCTCGCCTGGCGCTGGTATGCGGGCGATCTCGATCCGCGCCCCGTCACGCTCGCCACGCATGCAACGGGCGATTGGGCTGTCGCTCTCCTGCTCGTATCACTGGCGCTCACGCCTGCCCGTACCCTGTTCGACTGGATGCCGCTGATCCACATCCGGCGGCGGATCGGCGTCGCTGCCGCGCTATATGCGCTGGCGCACCTGCTGATCTATGTGCTCGACCAGAAATGGAACCTGATCGTCGTCGCCACCGAGATCGCGAAGCGCTTCTACCTCACGATCGGCTTCGTCGCCTTGCTGGCTTTGGTGGCGCTCGCCGTGACGTCGACCAACGGCTGGCAGCGGCGGCTGAAGCGCAACTGGAAGCGCCTGCACTGGCTGGTCTATCCGGCCGTCGCGGTGGCGCTGGTCCATTTCTTCATCCAGTCCAAGGTCAAGATTGGCGAGGCGGCCTTCGCGGCGGGCCTGTTCCTCTGGCTGATGCTGTGGCGTGTCCTGCCGACGAAGCTGCGCACGAGTTTCGCCGGCCTTCTGCTGCTCGCTCTCGCCGCAACTCTCGGCACCGTCGTGATCGAGGCCACCTGGTACGGGCTCGTGAACAAGATCGATCCGATCCGCGTGCTGGCGGCCAACATCGACCTCGATCTATGGCCACGTCCGGCCCACAAGGTACTGACCGTGTCGCTGCTGGTCATCGTGCTGGTGGCGCTGCGCCGCGGTATCGCCGCGGCGAACAGGCTCTGGACGGAGCGCTATATCCGTCGGACTATACCGACTTCCTGACCGGAAGAGGATATGACTGCGGAAGAATGGACGGCGGTGCGGCTCAGCCTATTGGTCGCCACGACAGCGACGCTGGCCAGCCTGCCCTTCGGCATCGCCATCGCCTGGCTGCTGGCGCGAGGCAAGTTCTGGGGCAAGAGCATACTCGATACGGTGGTGCACCTGCCGCTGATCCTGCCGCCGGTCGTAACCGGCTACCTGCTGCTGCTCTCCTTTGGACGGCGGGGCTTCATCGGGTCTTTCCTCGCCGACGAATTCGGCATCGTCTTTTCCTTCCGCTGGACCGGCGCGGCGCTGGCCTGTGCCATCATGGGTTTCCCTCTGATGGTGCGCGCGATCCGTCTCTCCATCGAAGCAGTCGATCGCCGGCTTGAAGCCGCCGCCGGTACGCTGGGTGCCAATCCGCTCTGGGTGTTCGCCACCGTTACTTTGCCGCTCTGCCTGCCAGGAATCATCGCCGGCGCTATCCTGGGCTTTGCCAAATCGATGGGCGAGTTCGGCGCGACCATCACCTTCGTCTCTAACATTCCCGGCGAGACGCAGACGCTGCCATCGCTGATCTACACCTTGACCCAGGTGCCCGGCGGCGACGCGGCGGCGATGCGGCTCACCCTCGTATCGATCGCGATTTCCATGGTGGCCCTGCTCGGCTCGGAACTGCTGGCGCGCCGTATCGGCTCGCGGCGGCAAACCGCATGAGCCTGGAGGTCGATGTCGAACATGCGCGCGGCAGTTTCCAGCTCCGGGCGCGCTTTACCGCGGCGCCCGGCCTGACGGCGCTGTTTGGCCGGTCGGGCTCGGGCAAGACCAGCATCGTCGATATCGTAGGCGGCCTCATCCGGCCGAACCGCGGCAGGGTCATCGTCGATGGCCAGGTGCTGGTCGATACCGAGCGCCGGGTGTTCGTCCCTGCGCATCGCCGACGCATCGGCTATGTCTTCCAGGACAGCCGCCTCTTCCCGCATCTCAGCGTTCGCCACAACCTGCTCTACGGACGCTGGTTTGCACGCGGCAACGGTGGAGCTGCGGGCGATCTCGGCACCGTGGTCGATCTCCTGGGCATCGGCCATCTGCTCGACCGTCAGCCAGACTCACTCTCGGGCGGCGAGAAGCAACGCATTGCCATCGGCCGTGCCCTGCTCGCCAAGCCACTGCTGGTGCTGATGGACGAACCGCTGGCGTCGCTCGACGAGGCGCGCCGGGCGGAAATCCTTCCTTACATCGAGCGGCTGCGCGACGAAGCCGGCGTGCCGATCCTCTATGTCAGCCACTCCGTGGCCGAAGTCGCGCGGCTTGCCACGACGGTCGTGATCATGGCCGACGGCAAAGTAACCGCCGTCGGGCCCGTGCTCGATACCTTGCCGCTGGCAGATGCCAACGATGGCGGCTCCGTCCTCGATTCCACGGTCCACCATCACGACGAAGCCTTCGAGCTTTCCGTGCTGACGACGGCCGCGGGCGAGTTGCAGGTACCGCGAATCAACGCGCCCGTCGGCGCGCACGTACGGGCCTATATCCGCGCGCGCGACGTCATGCTGAGCCTGCGGCCGCCGGAAGACATCAGCGCGCTCAACGTACTGGCGGGCCGTGTCGCTGCCGTGACACCGATCTCTGGCGCGCAGGCCGACGTGCGGCTCGACTGTAACGGCGCCCTGCTAGTGGCGCGGCTCACGGCGAAGTCCGTCGAGCGACTGGCACTCGCACCGGGCCGGCCGGTCTTCGCTGTCATCAAGAGTGTATCGTTCGAACGCACCTGAGTGCGCTATGGTGGCGGCGCGAGGAGAACGCGATGTCACGACTGCTCATGCCTTTTACGCCCCGTTTCATAACATTCACGTTGTCGATTATCGCGGTACCTGTCTTCGGGATCGCCTGGATCGCCGATCCGCATCCGGTGCTGGCGATCTGCTTCATCATCGCGGCTTTCCTGACGGCAGTCGGCATCCACGATCTCAACCAGACGAACCACTCGATCCTGCGCAACTATCCTGTTGCTGCCCATATGCGCTTCATCTTCGAGGAGATCCGCCCGGAGATGCGGCAGTACTTCTTCGAGGGCGACAAGGACGGCATGCCGTTCAGCCGCGACCGGCGTGCCGTCGTCTATCAACGCGCCAAGAAGGTGCTCGACGTGCGCCCCTTCGGCACGACATTCGACGTCTACAGCGTCGGCTACGAGTGGATGGCGCACTCGATTGCACCTAGGCCGCTCACCAAGGATCCCTTCCGGATCATGGTCGGCGACACTGAGTGCGCCAAGCCCTACGCGGCCTCCGTGTTCAACATCTCGGCCATGAGCTTCGGCGCGCTCAGTGCCAACGCCATCCGCGCCCTGAACGGCGGCGCCAAGCGTGGCGGCTTCGCCCACGATACCGGGGAAGGCGGCCTCAGCCCCTACCACCGCGAGAATGGTGGCGACATCATCTGGGAAATCGGCTCCGGCTATTTCGGCGCCCGTAACCCCGACGGCACCTTCAGCCCCGAGAAGTTTGCCGCAACCGCCACGTCCGAGCAGGTCAAGATGGTCGAGCTGAAGCTCAGCCAGGGCGCCAAGCCCGGCCACGGCGGCGTCCTGCCCGCGCCCAAGGTAAGCCAGGAGATCGCCCTGACCCGCGGCGTGCCGGTGGGAGAGGATTGCGTCTCGCCTTCACAGCACTCAGCCTTTTCGACGCCGATCGAGATGATGCATTTCATCGCCGAGATGCGCCGCCTTTCCGGCGGCAAGCCTGCCGGCTTCAAGCTCTGCATCGGCCACGAATGGGAATTCCTGGCCATCTGCAAGGCGATGCTCGAAACGGGCATCTACCCCGACTTCATCGTCGTCGATGGCAAGGAAGGCGGCACTGGCGCCGCGCCCATGGAATTCATCGACCATATCGGCAAGCCGATGCGGCAGGGCCTTTACTTCGTGAACAACGCGCTGATCGGCATCGGCGCACGCCACCGCATCAAGATCGGCGCCGCCGGCAAGATCATCACTGCCTTCGACATCGTGCGCGCCATGGCGCTGGGCGCCGACTGGTGCAACTCGGCGCGTGGCTTCATGTTTGCCGTCGGCTGCATCCAGTCGCAGTCCTGCCACACCGACCGCTGCCCGACCGGCGTGGCGACGCAAAACCCCAGCCGCCAGAAGGCGCTGGTCGTGCCCGACAAGATCGAGCGTGTGGTCAATTTCCACCGCGCCACCCTGCATGAGCTCGCCGAGCTGACGGCAGCGGCCGGGCTCGACCACCCGCAGGAATTCAAGCCGATCCACATCTCGCGGCGGGTTTCTTCCAGCGAAGTCCTGACCTACGCCGACGTGTACCCCTCCCTGGCCGAGGGCGAGCTGATCGCAGGCTCCGGCAACCCACGCTGGCGCAGGCCCTGGGACATGGCCAACCCGCACTCGTTCCGCGCGACGGCCTGATTCAGCCAAATCTGTTGCAGCAACATGCCGGTTGGCCCAGCAATGGGCCAACCACGAAAGGAAACGCCATGACTGCTCCGTTCGATTTTGCGCCCCTGCTGGCGCCCGGCACCCCGGCGCCCGCCGTCAAGTGGAACGGATTCCCGAAATACAATTTCATCGGCGGCCACAACGACGCCAAGCACGTGCCGGTCGACGCGCTGATTGCAGCGGCGACGGCGGTGCTCAAGCGCGAGGGCGCCACGCTCGCCACCTATGGTCTGAACAGCGGTCCGCTGGGCTACCGCCCGCTGCGCGAGTTCCTGGCTGGCAAGCTCAAGGGACATGCCGGCATCGAATGCTCGCCGGACGAGATCCTGATCACCTCCGGTTCCATGCAAGGCCTCGACCTGATCAACAGCCTGCTGGTCGCCAAGGGCGATACAGTGCTGATCGAGCAGGAGACCTATGGCGGCGCGCTGACCAAGCTGAACAAGCTCGGCGCCAACGTGATCGGCATCCCGCTCGACGACGAGGGGCTGCGGCTCGACGCGCTGGAAGAGAAACTCGCGGAGCTGAAGAAGAAGGGCGTGACGCCCAAGTACATCTACACAATCCCGACGGTGCAGAATCCGACCGGCGCCATCATGGGCGAGAAGCGCCGCGCCGATCTGATCGCTCTCGCCGCCCGCTACGGCGTCATGATCTTCGAGGACGAGTGCTATTCCGACCTGATCTGGAGCGGCAAGCGGCCGACGTCGCTCTTCGCGATGGCGAATGGCGAGGGCGTGATCCACATCGGCTCCTTCTCCAAGTCGATCGCGCCGGCGCTTCGCGTCGGCTACATCGTGGCCAAGTGGGAAGTTCTCGGGCGCATCCTTGGACTGAAGCAGGATGCAGGTTCGGGCGCGCTGGAGCAGATGGTGCTGGCCGAGTTCTGCAAGCAGCACTTCGCCGACCATGTGCCCAAGCTCAACAAGGCGCTGGCCGCCAAGCTGCAGACTTTGCGTGAAGCCCTGGCCGAGCAATTCGGCACCGCTGCCGAGTTCGGCGACCCCGAAGGCGGCATCTATCTCTGGATCAAGCTGCCCGACCAGGTCGACACGACCAAGCTCGCGCAGGCAGCGCTCGCGGCCGGCGTGTCGCTGAATCCCGGCCAGGAATGGTCGACGAACAAGGACTATGCCCGGTCGCGGCTGCGTCTTTGCTTCGCCAACCCCGAGCCCGAGACCATCAAGAAGGGCGTTGAGGTGCTGGCCGAGGTTTGCCGGCGTGAATTCGGCGTCCCGGTGCGCAGTGCCAACGTCGAGAAGGGCGCCTAGCGCCCCTCTCCCATCCGGACGGTCTCAGACTTCGCCGGGAACGATCACCATCCAGGAGACGCCGAACTTGTCGGCGACACAGCCGAAGCGCGGCGAGAAGAACGTCTTGCCGATCGGCATCTCGATCTGGCCTTCCTTGGCCAGGGCGTTGAAGGCCTTGTCCGCTTCGGCCTCGTTGGCAACGGTGAGCGAGAGCGAGAAGCCCTGGAAATTGGGCTTATCGTGCCGCATGCCGTCGGAACACATCACCATGGCATCGCCGATGGTGAAGGAGGCGTGCATGATCTTGTTGGTATCCTTCGGCATCATGGCTGCCGCATCTGGCTCGGGATTCTCACTGAAGCGCATCACCATGTCGATGTTGGCGCCAAGCGTTTTCTTGTAGAAGTCGAGGGCTTCCTCGCAACGGCCATTGAAGAATAGATACGGCTGGATCGTCATCGCTTCCTCCTTCGATCAGTCGTCGATTGCCTGATACGCACCACTCCAGAAGTCCGTGTACGCACGCGGTGGCTGGGGTGAGTCCATCATGCGCTGCGTCAACAGAATGCCGATCAACCCTTCCTGCGGATCGGTGTAGGCCGACGTTCCGAGGCCGCCATCCCAACCGAAGCGACCGGGCGTTTCCCAGAGATCGGTACGGCGCACCGTGACGGCAAGCCCGAGCCCCCAACTCTTGGCGTCACCGAAGAACAGCTCGGCACCTTCCTTCTGCGAAGGCATGAGCTGGTCCGTCGTCATCAGTTCGACGGTCGGCCGCGACAGCAGGTACTTGCGGCCATGCCGGCCTTTCGCGAGCATCATGCGACAGAAGGAAAGATAGTCGTCGGCCGTCGAGACGAGCCCGCTGCTGCCGGCCTCGAAGACCGGCGGCTGGCTCCAGCGCCCATCCTTGCCTTCGTCGACGCAGACGAGCTTTCCTGCCGCCGAGTCGTAGCCATAGGCGCGGGCCAACCGCTTCAGCTTTCCAGCCGGCACATGGAAGCCCGTATCCTTCATGCCGAGCGGCTTGAAGAGACGTTCCTGCAGCACCTCGGCCAACGACATATCCGCAGCACGCGCCAACAGGATGCCCAGCACATCCGAGCCGGTGTGATACAGCCAGCGCTCGCCGGGCTGATGGATCAGCGGCAACTCGCCCAGGCACGCCATGTATTGATCGGGCGTCACCGTGGGCATGAAAGGGCCAGGCGCGACGCCCGCTTCCTCCATGGCCTCCTGGATCGGATGCCGCGACGAGAAGTCCATCACCGCGCCGATGCCGAGACGAAAGGTCAGCAGATCGCGCAATGTGATCGACCGCGCCGCCGGTATGGTTTCATCGAGCGGGCTCGACACACATTTCAAGACACGACGATTGGCAAGCTCGGGCAGCAGCTCTTCCACCGGATCGTCGAGCCGGAGACTTCCCTCCTCGACCATTAACATCGCCGCCGCCGCAAGCACCGGCTTTGTGAGCGAAGAGATGCGGAAAATCGTATCCCGCCGCATCTTCTCCTTGCCGCCCGCCGCCAGGGTGCCGCCGACTAAGACATGCGTCTCGCCGCGCCGGTGGACGAGGGCGACATAGCCCGGCAGGTCACCGCGTTCGACGCCCGCGTCCAGCAGGTCGCGCAGGCGTCCGAGCCGCGGCTTGGAAAGACAGCTCTTCATTCAGCTTTCTCGAATTCGGTGTCGATCACGATCTGAATGGGATCGGTGAAGAGTGGCATCATGCCGTAGTCCTGCGGGTTGATGGTGGCGACGGCGGTCACGCCGATCCGCGGCTTGCCGCCGAAGCCCTTGCCCGCGCCAACCAGCGAGACATCGAACGTCACGGGCTTGGTCTTGCCCATCAACGTGAACTGGCCTTCGACCTTGCCGCGCATCTTGTCCGTCGGCTTGAAAGCCGTCGACGTGAAGGTCGCCTGCGGAAAGGCCTTGGACTTCAGGAAATTGTCGCCGACCAGCTCCTCGGCAAAACCCTTCACGTTCGTGGTGATGGATGCCGTCTCGACCGAAGCCTCGATCTTCGACTTCTCGATCGCCGCCGGATCCCAGGTGAGCGTTCCCTTCGCACGATCGAAGCGGAAGATGCTGTGCGAATAGCCGAGATGGGAAACCCGGGCGATGACCGCCGTATGCGATTCATCGAGCGTATAGGTGCCGGCCGTCGCCAAGGCGATGTCGCGTTCCGCCGCGAAGACGCCGGGAGGCAGGGCCATCGGGGCCGCGGGCGCAGCCGCGGGAGGCGTCTGGGCAAGAGCTGCCGGCGAGGACATCGCCAATGCGACGGCGAGCATTCGCATTCCATTCTTCATGGTTCTTCTCCTCGTTACGCTAACGACTATTTCTCGACGATTGTCTTCAGCTTCGTGAGACCCGCGGCGAAGTCGCGGCCGATCATGTCGTCCATATCCATGAAAGTGCCGATCAGCTTGGTCATGAACGGACTCGGCCCATACATCGCCCATGTGACAATCGTCTGACCGTCTTTTGGTTGCAGGGTAAGTTCGGCCGTGTTGTGACCTTCGAACGGCTTGATGAAATCGAGCTTGATCACGACCTTGTTGGGCACGGCCGCATCGGTGATCTCCATGCGACCTTTGCCGACATTGTTGTTGCCGTCCCATTCATAGGCGGCACCCTTGCCACTCTTAGGCCCTGCATAGGCACGCTTCATGTCCGGATCGCGCGCCTCGTAGGGCGACCATTCGCGCCAGCGCTCGAGCTCGTTGAGATAGGGAAAGATCTTTTCCGGCGGCGCGTTCATGCTCGCCGTGCGCTGCACGCGAAACGAATCGGGCTTGGTCGAGGCGTAGATCAGGATTGCCGCGATTGCCGCCACGACAACAATAGCCAGGATTCCCAGGACCTTCCGCATGCGAACCTCGCCTTGCCGGATTACTTAACCGAGGAGTTAACATTTAGGCAAGAAGATCGCAGCCGTCAATTGCCTCCGCACCGCAGGAGAGTAGATTCGCAAATCATGACGACATCCTTTCTCGAAGATGCCTCCTTCAACCAGTCGCCGGCCTTCGGCGATGTTGATCTCTTCGGCGCCGACCGCCCCTTGGCCGATGCCGCGCAGCGCGCGGGCCTCGATCTCGCCGCGCTCTCTGTGTGCGGCCGCGATTATGGCACCACCGAGACGCTCGATCTCGGCCGGGTTGCCAACGAGAACCCGCCCAAGCTTCGGCTTATGGACGGCAAGGGCAATCGGCTGGATTTCGTCGAGTTTCATCCCGCCTATCACGCGCTGATGGCAAAGAGCATCGGCCATGGCATCCATACGTCGACGCACGACAGCAGTGACAGCACGGCACCCGTATCCGCCCGGGCGGTGCGGCTTTACCTCGCGACGCAGGCCGAGAGCGGGCACATGTGCCCGATCACGATGACCCATGCCTGCGTCGGCGCGTTGCGTTCGGAGCCAGCACTGCTGGCAAAGTGGCTGCCTCACATCCGGACACGCACCTACGATCCGCGGCCGCTGCCATGGTGGGAAAAGAAAGGCGTGACCCTGGGCATGGGCATGACCGAGCGTCAGGGCGGCACCGATGTTCGCGCTAACATCACCCGCGCAACGGCCGATGGCGATCACGTCGAGATCAGCGGCCACAAGTGGTTCATGTCCGCACCGATGTGCGATGCATTCCTGGTGCTCGCGCAGGCCGAAGGCGGCCTCACCTGTTATCTGATGCCGCGCCACCGGCCCGACGGGTCGCAGAATGCCATCCGCTTCCAGCGGTTGAAGGACAAGCTCGGCAACAAGTCGAACGCTTCGTCCGAAGTCGAGTTTCATGGCGCCTATGCGGAGCGGGTCGGCGCCGAAGGCGCGGGCGTGCGCACCATCATCGAGATGGTGAACCTGACGCGGCTCGACTGCGCCATCGCATCGGCCGGCCAGTCGCGCATCGCGCTGACGCAGGCCATCCACCACATCCGCAACCGCTCGGTCTTCCAGCGCCGCCTGGCCGACCAGCCTTCGATGCGCGCCGTCGTCGCCGACATGGCTCTGGAACTCGAAGCGCAGGTCGCGCTGGTGTTCCGTCTCTGCCGCGCCGTCGAACATGCCGAGTCGGATCCGCGCGAGGCGGCCTATGCCCGACTCCTGACTCCGGCCATCAAGTTCATGGTGTGCAAGAGCACGCCGCAACTCGTCTACGAAGCCCTCGAATGCCTGGGCGGCAACGGCTACACGGAAGACCTGCCGCTGGCCCGCTACTTCCGGGAGTCGCCACTGAACGCGATCTGGGAGGGTTCGGGCAATGTTATGGCGCTCGATGTGTTGCGTGCTGCCGGCCGCCACCCCGATGCGGCGACCGACACGCTCTCGCGCCTCGTCCGCTCCGCCGCACAAGCGTTCAACGTCGGCCCGCTGGCGCAATCGCTGGAGCGCACGTTGAAGTCGGGCGATGCCGAGCGCCGCGCCCGCTTCCTCTGCGAAGGCCTCGCCAAGATCGCCGCGGTGTCAGCGCTCGCCGAAGCAGGCTCGCCTTTCGCCGCGGTCTACGCCGACTCGCGGCTGGGCGGCACGCACTTCGCGCAGTACGGCGCGGCCGACCTGGGTGACGCCGAAACCAGGCTGATGGACCGCGCGCTGGCGGCTTGATGCCCACACCGATGGAAGGTGCTTGCGGCCGCCGGGCGCGCCACTAGACTTTCGCCCCATTGCCGGGGCCTGACGTTCCGGAGCAGTCGCAGCGAGTACACTTTCCTGATGAAAAAGATCTTCACGGCGTGCCTCGGCACCGAGACCAACACCTTCGCCGCCATCCCAACCGGCCATCAACTCTTCGAAGAAACCTGCCTCTATCGTAAGGCGAGCTACGGCAAGAACGTGCCGATGTTCGGCGCGCCGTTGGCGGTGTGGCGCGGCCGTGCGGAGGCCAAGGGCTGGGAGGTGGTCGAAAGCCTCTGCGCCTTCGCCCAGCCGGCCGGCAAGACGGTGAAGAAGGTCTACGAGGCCTTCCGCGACGAGATCCTGGTGGACCTCAAGGCAGCCCTGCCAGTCGACGGCGTCCTGCTCTCCATGCATGGGGCGATGGTGGCCGAAGGCTACGACGACTGCGAAAGCGACCTCGTCGCCCATGTGCGCAAGATCGTCGGCCCGGACGTGCCGGTCGGCGCCGAGCTCGATCTCCACTGCAATATCGGCGAGAGCCTGCTGCGCGACGCGACGGCTTTGGTGCTGTTCAAGGAGTATCCGCATGTCGACGTGCCGGAGCGCGCCGACGATCTCTTCACCGTCATCGAAGGCGCCATCGAGGGCCGCACCAAGCCCGTCATGGCGGCCTTCGACTGCCGCATGATCGGCGTGTTCCACACGACGCGCGAGCCGATGCGCGGCTTCGTCGACAAGCTGCAGGCGATGGAAGGCAAGGACGGCGTGCTGTCGCTGTCGATCGGCCACGGCTTTCCCTGGGCCGACGTGAAGGAGATGGGCACGCGCCTGATCGCCATCACCGACAACGACAAGGCGAAGGCCGAGAAGCTGGCGCGCGAGCTCGGTATGGAATTCTTCGCCATGCGCGAACAGACGCAGCCGCCCTATGTGACGCTCGATGCCGCCATGGCGCGCATCAGTTCGCACAATCTGCCTAAGCCCATGGTGCTGGCCGACGTGTCAGACAATGCCGGCGGCGGCGCAGCCTCGGATTCGACTTTCATCCTGAAGGAGCTGCTCGACCGCAAGGTCAAGGACGCGGCGCTGGCCATGATCTGGGATCCGGGTGCCGTGAAGCTTGCCTTCGAAGTCGGCGAAGGAGCCGAGCTCGATATCCGCCTCGGCGGCAAGCTCGGGCCGCAATCCGGCGCGCCGATCGACGCGCGCGCCAAGGTGCTGAAGGTCGAGAAGGACGTGACCATCGAGTTCGGTGGCGAGCGCAAGAGCGTCGGCTCGATCGGCGATGCCGCAGCCCTCGAGATCGAAGGCGTGACGGTGATCGTCAATTCGCGGCGCACGCAGTGCCTCAGCCGCGACTGCTTCACCAAGCTGGGCGTCGATCCCTCGACCAAGAAGGTGGTCGTGGTGAAGTCGATGCAGCACTTCCATGCCGCCTACGCGCCGATCGCCAGCGAGGTGGTCTACGTTGCAGCCCCCGGCGCTCTGGTGCCGGACTGGTCGTTGCTGCCCTACAAGAAGGCCGACAAGGCGCAGTGGCCCTTCGTCGCCCAGCCCCACACGGCATGAGCCGCGTCGCTCTCTGCGGTCTGATGGCAGCGGTTGCGGCGATGTCCTCGGGCATCGCCGCAGCGCAATCGCCGAACGGCGTCCGGACGCTCGATCCGCCCGGCGCCATCAAGGCGGAAGGTACGTGGAGCCTGGGCGCAAGGGCGGGCGATTTCGTCTTCGTTGCGGGCATGCAGGGCGTCGATCCGGCGACCAACAAGCTGGTGCCGGATCCCGAGGCGCGGGTCCGGCAGGCGTTCCTCAACATCAGGACGATCGCCCAATCGGAGGGCGCCAGCCTGCAGGATTGCGTGCGGCTCACGGTCTATGTCAGCGACCTCAAGCTGGTGGCGCCGCTGGTCGACAAGGTCCAGGCCGAACTCTGGGGTAAGCCGCCCTACCCGCCACGGACCATGGTCGAGGTCCGCCGCCTGTTCGACGACGACCTGATCGAGATCGACAGCGTCTTCCACGCCCCGCTGAAGAAGTGAATCGGCCGCGCTAAAACGCCTGTATTTCAGGGCGTTTACAGCGGCGGGACTCATTGGTATGTTCCGCCCCGTCGCGGCCTGGGATGGCCGTTTTGTCGTTCTATATCAACGGCTTAACGAGATCCCGTCCCGGCGCAAGGGGCGCGATATGAAGATTCTCACCGGCAACAGCAATAAACCGCTGGCGGAAGCCATTTCCGCCAAGCTGGCGTTGCCGTTGGTCAAGGCCAACATCCGGCGGTTCTCGGACAACGAGATTTTCGTCGAAATCCTGGAAAACGTGCGCGGCGAGGATGTCTTCGTCATCCAGTCGACGAGCTTTCCGGCCAACGACCATCTGATGGAGCTGCTGATCACCATCGACGCGCTGCGTCGCAGCTCTGCCCGCCGCATCACCGCGGTGATCCCCTACTACGGCTACGCCCGGCAGGACCGCCGGACCGGATCGCGTACGCCGATCTCGGCCAAGCTGGTCGCCAACCTGATCACCAATGCCGGCGCCCATCGCGTGCTCACGCTCGACCTGCACGCCGGCCAGATCCAGGGCTTCTTCGACATCCCGCTCGACAATCTCTACGCCGGCCCGGTCTTCTCCAAGGACATCAAGGAAACGCTGACCAACCGCAGCCTGACCGTGGTGTCGCCCGACACCGGCGGCGTGGTTCGCGCCCGCGCCATTGCCAAGCGGATCGACGCCGACCTCGCCATCATCGACAAGCGCCGCGAGGCTGCTGGCGTCAGCGAGGTCATGAACGTGATCGGCGACGTGAAGAGCCGTGACTGCATCCTGATCGACGATATCGTCGATTCGGCCGGTACGCTCTGCAACGCAGCGGTTGCGCTGATGGATCAGGGCGCCAAGTCGGTCTCGGCCTATGTCACTCACGGCGTGCTGTCGGGTGGCGCGGTCGCCCGCGTCGCGGCCTCGCCGATGGAGAAGATGGTCATCACCGACTCGATCATGCCGACCGAGGCAGTGCGCGTGTCGCCGAACATCCGGCCGCTCAGCATCGCGACGCTGATGGCCGAGGCGATGAAGCGCATCACCGACGAAGCATCGGTTTCGAGCCTGTTCGACTAAGAGTTTTCAGGAGATTCAAGAGATCCGGCGATTGGCACCCCTGGAGGCCACGCCGCGATAAGAGAGCAACCTAAGGAGAAGTGAGATGGCAGAGACGACAAAGGTCGTCGCGAAGATGCGAGATCGGGCCGGTAAAGGGGGCGCCCGTTCCAGCCGTCGCGAAGGACTGATTCCGGCCGTGATCTACGGCGACAAGCAGCCCCCCGTCATGATTGCGGTCGAGCCGAAGACGATCGAACGCGAACTGCACAAGGAAGGCTACTTCAACCACCTGCTCAAGATCGCGGTCGACGGTACGGACTTCAGTGTCCTGCCGCGTGACGTGCAGGTCGATCCGGTGACGGACAAGCCCCTCCATCTCGACTTCCTGCGGATCGGGCCCGACTCGATCATCACCGTGCAGGTGCCCGTTCACTTCAGGAACGAAGTGGCGTCTCCCGGCATCAAGCGCGGCGGCGTGCTGAACGTCGTGCTGCACGAGATCACCGTGCGCACCAAGGCCGACAAGATTCCGGAGTTCTTCGAAGTCGATCTGACCGGCCTCGAAATCGGCCACTCGATCCACATGTCGACCCTCGCCATTCCCGAGGGCGTGCGCGTGGTGACCCGCGACAACAACGCCACCGTGGCGTCGATCGCCGCACCGACCGTGGTGCGCGAAACGACGACGGATGCGGGCGCGGCAGCGCCGGCCGACGGTGCAGCAGCGGCTCCGGCGGCTGGTGCGGCGGCGGCTCCGGCAGCAGGTGCCAAGGCACCGGCTCCGGCCAAGAAGTAAGCAGCGGGCGAAGGTACCGCTCGGTCGATGCTCCTGCTGGTTGGGCTCGGCAATCCCGGGCCACGCTATGCGGGGCACCGGCACAACGTTGGATTCATGGCGGTGGACGAGATCGTCCGCCGCCGTGTTTTCTCGCCCTGGCGCACGCGCTTTCACGGCGAGGTCGCCGAGGGACATCTCGGCGGCGAGCGCGTCATCGCGCTGAAACCGATGACCTTCATGAACGAATCGAGCAAGGCAGTGGGCGAAGCCGTGCGCTTCCTCAAGGTCCCGCTCGACCGGGTCGTGGTGTTCCACGACGAACTCGATATTGCGCCCGGCCGGGTGCGCATGAAGAAGGGCGGCGGCGCCGGAGGCCATAACGGCCTGCGCGACATCGACGCCCACGTCGGCAAGGACTATCGCCGCGTGCGCATCGGCATCGGCCACCCCGGCCACAAGGATCTCGTGCTGCACTGGGTGCTGCGCGATTTCGAGCCGGACGAGCGCGACGCCAGGACCGGCTGGCTGCCGAAGGTGCTGAACGCCCTCGCCGAGGAATCGGCGCTGCTGGTCGAAGGTGGCGCCAAGGCCGACGAGAAGTATATGAGCCGGGTAGCCAACCTGGCGCCGCCGCCGGATCTTCCGGCCAGGCTGAACATCAAAGAGTAGATCATGGGCTTCAACTGCGGAATCGTCGGACTGCCCAATGTCGGCAAGTCGACCCTGTTCAATGCGCTAACCGCCACGCAGGCGGCGCAGGCGGCCAACTATCCGTTCTGCACCATCGAGCCGAACGTCGGCCGTGTCGCCGTGCCCGATCCGCGGCTGGACAAGCTCGCGGGCATCGCGAGTTCGGCCAAGATCATCAACACGCAGCTCGAATTCGTCGACATCGCGGGCCTGGTGAAGGGCGCCTCGCGTGGCGAAGGGCTGGGCAACCAGTTCCTGGGCAATATCCGCGAGGTCGACGCCATCGCGCATGTGCTGCGCTGTTTCGAGGACGGTGACGTGACGCACGTCTCCGGTAACGTCGATCCAGTGCGTGACGCCGAGATCGTCGAGACCGAGCTGATGCTCGCCGACCTCGACAGTCTCGAAAAGCGCCTGCCCGCCCTGGAGAAGCGCGCCAAGGGTGGCGACAAGGAAGCCGCCGCCGAAGCGCCGGTCGTGAAGAAGGTCTTGATCAACCTGCGCGACGGCAAGGCCGCCCGCGAGACCGAGATCAGTGACGACGAGCGGCCGGTCTTCGCACGCCTGCAGCTCATCACGGGCAAGCCGATGATGTACGTGCTGAACGTCGAGGAAGCCTCGGCCGCCACCGGCAACGCGCACAGTGCCAAGGCCGAGGCCTTCGCCAAGTCGCGCGGCATGCCGTCGGTCGTGATCTCCGCAGCCATCGAAGCCGAGGTGGCGCAGCTTCCGCCCGAGGACCAGAGCGACTATCTGGCGTCGCTCGGCCTCAAGGAGACGGGCCTCGCTCGTGTGGTGCGCGCGGGCTACGGGCTGCTCGACCTGGTGACTTTCTTCACCGTCGGCCCGAAGGAAGCGCGCGCCTGGACAGTGCACCGTGACGCCAAGGCGCCGGAAGCGGCTGGCGTCATCCATACCGACTTCGAAAAGGGCTTCATCCGCGCCGAGACTATCGCCTACGACGACTACGTGACCTTGAACGGCGAAGCGGGTGCGCGCGACGCCGGCAAGCTCCGCCTCGAAGGCAAGGACTACGCGGTCAAGGACGGCGACGTGTTTCATTTCAGGTTCAATGTTTAGCGCGCCTACGGCGCCCTAGACATTGAACGCCCCGGACATTGCTGCGCAATGTCCTGACGCTCCCAGGCCGAGCTTTGCTCGGCCTAAGACCCGATCGTTCCGCCGCCCCTCTTGGTAATGGCGATCACCGAGGGGCGTGGCGGCGTGTTGTCCTTAAAGTCGGGCCAACGCGTCGAGGGCATCTCGAACGTCGACCCCCTGTCTTCGCCGGGATGCTGGATGGCGAGGAAGAGCGTGTTGTCGTCCGGCGTGAAGATCGGCCCGCACACCTCGGCACCCGTCGGGGCCTGATAGAAGCAACGTGTGAGGGCCCGACCGAAGCCCGTCGTATCGGCGCCATAGACGCCGTCGGCGACGCCCGCGGCGCTCGGGGCACCGTCGGTCACGATCCAGATACGCCCCTTGCTGTCGAAGGCGATGTTGTCCGGGCAGCTCAACCAGCCGTTTTCCGACGTCGCGCGATGATAGCGGGCGCCGGCATCCTGGCCGGGCTTGCCGCCCAGCAGGAAGATCGACCACGCACCTTCAGCGGATGCGTGGTCACCATCCTTGGGCGCGATCTCCAGGATGTGGCCGTGATCGTTGGTCGCTCGCGGATTAGCCCTGTCGACCTGGTCGGCTTTGCGCAGACCGTTATTGGTCAACACGACGTAGACGCGGCCGTTCACAGGATTGGTTTCGATGTCCTCCGGCCGGTCCATCGGCGTGGGCTTCAGGAGATCGGCGGCAAGCCGCGTCTTCACCAGCACGTCACCCTGGTTCGCAAAGCCATTTTCCGCAGTCAGCGGCCCCTGCCCCTGGACAAGCGGTAGCCATTCGACTTTTCCGTCCGCGTTGAAGCGCGCGACCGAAAGCGTGCCCTCGTCCAGCAAGTTCTTGTTTGCGGCACGGTCGTTGGGATTCCACGGCCTTGAAGTGACGAACCGATAGACATATTCGAAGCGCTCATCGTCGCCGCTGTAGAAGACAACCCGCCCATCCTTGGCGAGAGCATAGGTGCAACCCTCGTGCTTGAAGCGGCCGAGCGCGGTGCGCTTGATCGGTGTCGAGGCGGGATCGTAGGGGTCGATCTCGACCACCCAGCCAAACCGGTTGGGCTCGTTCGGCTCCTTGTCGAAGTCGAAGCGATCGACATGCCGGCTCCAGGCATTGGCCGTCCGGCCGACGCCATAGCGCTTGGCGAGGTCGGCATCCGCCAATTTCGCCGGGTCGCCGCCGAAGTAGAAGTTGAAGTTCTCTTCGCAGGTCAGCCACGTGCCCCATGGCGTGCTGCCGCCCGCGCAGTTGCCGAACGTGCCGAAAACCTTGGTGCCGGCCGGATCGGCCGAGGTCTTGAGCTTGTCGTTACCGGCGGCCGGCCCCGAAATTTCCATCGCCGTCATGGCGGTGATGCGGCGCGCGAACTTGCTCTCGGGTACGACCTTCCAGCCGCTGCCGTCGCGCGCGATCTCGATGACTGCACCGCCAACCGATGCCATCTCGACGGCGACCTGTTCCTTCGAGGCTTTCAGGGCGGCATCTCTGCCGCTGCCAAGGCCCGCGAACATCAGGTTGGGATTGGTGTACTCGTGATTGGCGACCATCAGGAAGCGGTCGCCACTGCCGCTACCGGCCGGCACCGGATAGAGACCGAGATAGTCGTTGTTGTAGCCGAACTGCTTTTCCTGAGCAGCCGCCGTGAGCCCGGCCGGATCGAAGGCCGGCGCACCGGCGAGGATCGGATCGCCCCAGCGGATCAGCACCTGCATGTCGTAGCCATCCGAAACGTGCTGCGTCGCGTCGAGCGTGTGGGCCAGCTCCTTGAAGGTGAGCGACGACGGGCCTGCCGTCTGAGCCTCCGCTGTCGACGTACTGAACGGATTGCTGAGCGCGGCAACTGCGCCGAGACCGGCCAATCCACGCAGCGCATCGCGCCGATTGAGGCGCCGCTCGATCAGCTCGCCAATCGAGGGCTCGCCGCTGACATTCACGCCGACATCGTCGGGATCGATGAAGTCGTCCTTGGGGGCACTCATGCAATCTCCTGGACAGCAGGCCATCTGGGTAGAGGCCAAAGATGTCGTTTCCATTACGATCTTGGCCGCGACGCGGCACGATCCACAAGGACCGTCAGCAAACCGTAGCGCGATGTCTGTAGCAGGCAGACGTCACATCCTCTGAAGAGAAAAACATGCGAACAAACCTGCTTCTCGGCGCCTCCCTGGCGGCTCTCATGCTGGCCGCCTTCCCGGCGTCGGCCCAGACCAAGTTTCCGGCGACGCTGGAAGGCCACGCCGTACTGCCAGCCATGACCCTGGTGCCGGCGCCGGCCGATGCGCCACAGGAGCTGCAGATTTCCGGCCGTTACGCCGGTCCGCCGGGCCAGCGTGTCGACACGCCTGAGAGCGTCGAGGCCTTCTCCGCTCTGTCCGACAAGGCCGCGCCCCGGCCTACCGGCCTCAAGCTGCCGCTCAAGGGGCAGCCGGTGCAGGGACTCTCCGGCATCAAGAATCTGAAGGACGGCAGCTTTCTCACGGTGACCGACAACGGCTTCGGCTCCAAGGCCAACTCGCCCGACGCCATGCTGATGTTCCATGTACTTAAGCCCGACTGGAAGAGCGGCGCCGTCGAGCGGGTCTCGACCACCTTCCTGCACGATCCCGACCGCAAGGTGCCGTTCCGCATCGTCAACGAGAACACGCCCAAGCGTTACCTGACCGGCTCGGACTTCGATCTCGAGTCGATCCAGCCGATCGGCGATGCGCTGTGGTTTGGCGAGGAATTCGGCCCGTTCCTGATCAAGACGGATCGCAACGGCAAGGTCCTGCAGGTCGTCGAGACCAAGGTCGACGGCAAGGTCGTCCGCTCGCCCGACCATCCCTCGGTCATCATGCCGGGCGCGCCCGGTCCGGTGAAGTTCGAGGTCCGGCGCAGCAAGGGTTTCGAGGGCATGGGCGCCTCTCCCGACGGCAAGTTCCTCTATCCTCATCTTGAAGGTCCGCTGGTGACCGAGTCCGGCGAACTCGAAGCGAAGGACGGAAAGCGCTACCTGCGCATCCTCGAGTTCGACACCGCCAAGGGCGAGTACACCGGCAAGAGCTACAAGTACGCCCTCGAGGCGCCGGCTAATTCGATCGGCGACTTCAACCTGATCGACGCCAACAGCGGCCTGGTCATCGAGCGTGACGACACCGAAGGCGATGCGGCGCAGGCTTGCCCTGCGGGCGCACCGAAGCCCGATTGCTTCAACGTGCCGGCCAAGTTCAAGCGCATCTACAAAGTCGACCTTGGTCAGGCCGACGCCGACGGCTTCGTGAAGAAGGTGGGCTACATCGACCTGATGGATATCCAGGACCCGAACAAGGTCGCCCGTCAGGGCGGAAAGGACGGCAAGCTCACCTTCCCGTTCTTCACCATCGAGAATGTCGACATCATCGACGGCGACCGCATCATCGTCGGCAACGACAACAACCTGCCCTTCTCGTCGGGCCGCGCGCTCGGCAAGTCGGACGACAACGAGCTCATCCTGCTGAAGGTCACCGACCTCCTGCAGGCAAAGTAACTACTCGGTCACGTCGAGTGCCACCTTCTCGCGCTTCTTGCGGAGCGCGGGAAGGAGCGGCGCCAGGAGCAGCAGGGCCGCTACGGCCAGACAGGCCAGCGAGATCGGGCGGGTGACGAAGATGTCGAAGTTGCCCTCGCTCAGGATCAACCCCTTGCGCAGGTTGTTTTCCAGCATCGGGCCCAGAACGAAGGCCAACACCAGCGGCGCCGCCTCGTAGCCGAACTTGCGCATCAGGTATCCCAGCACGCCGGTGGTGATCATCACGAACACGTCGAACACCGAATTGCCCGACGCGAAGACGCCGACGATGCAGAACATCAAGATCAACGGGAACAGGATCTTGTAGGGCGCCTTCAGTACCTGCACCCACATGCCGATCAACGGCATGTTCAGCACCAGCAACATGATGTTGCCGACATACATGCTGGCGATGATGCCCCAGAAGATCCCCGGATTCTGGCTCATCATCAGCGGCCCAGGCTGCAGGCCGTGGATGATGAAAGCACCCAGCAGCAACGCCATGATGACGTTGGGCGGGATGCCGAGCGTCATCAGCGGAATGAAGGCACCGCCGGCCGCCGCGTTGTTGGCCGCTTCCGGTCCCGCCACGCCTTCGATGGCGCCCTTGCCGAACCGTTCGGGCGTGCGCGAAAGCTTCTTCTCGATGGCATAGGAGGCGAAGGAGGAGATCACCGCGCCACCGCCCGGCAGCACACCCAGCAGAAACCCGAGGATCGTGCCGCGCCCGATCGGACCGGCGCTCGCCTTCAGGTCCTCGCGCGAGGGCCACAAGCTGCCGATGCGCGACTGCACGATGTCGCGGCGGATCTGCTGCTCGATGTTGGTCAGGATTTCGGCGACGCCGAACAGGCCCATGACCACCGGCACGAGGCCGATGCCGTCGACCAGCTCCAGGCGATCGAAGGTCAGCCGCGGCATGGCATTGATCTGATCCAAGCCCACCAGGCCAATCACCACGCCGACCGCCGCCATCAGCAGCGCCTTAGCCATCGACCCCTGCGTCAGGAACGACAGGATAGTGAGGCCGAGCACCATCAGGCTGAAATATTCCGGCGGACCGAAAGCCACGGCGACCTTGGCCAGGATCGGCGCCACCAGCATCAGCGCGATGATGGCGAAGGTGCCGGCAACGAAGGAGCCGAGGGCGGCGATTCCCAGCGCCGGGCCGGCCCGGCCGCGCTTGGCCATCTCGTGGCCGTCGATACAGGTGACGACGGAAGCCGCTTCACCCGGAATGTTGACCAGCACCGCCGTGGTCGAGCCGCCATACATGGAGCCGTAGTAGATGCCGGCCATCATGATGATGCCGGACTCGGGCGTCCCGGAGAGCGTGACCGGCAGCAGAAGCGACATGGCCGAGATCGGTCCGATGCCGGGCAGCACGCCGACCAGGGTGCCGATGAAGACGCCGATGAAGCAGTAGAGGAGGTTTATGGGGTCGAGGGCGACCGCAAAGCCTTGAGCCAGGCCGGCAAGAACTTCCATGCGATCAGCCCAGCAACGGCAGGCCTTCGAGCCAGCTTCCCTTGGGAAGCTGGACCAACAGGACCTTTTCGAGGACGTACCAGACGCCGACCGCCGCCACGATCGAGATCGGGATGGAAAGGACGGGCTTCACCGGATCGACGAATGTCATCAGGAAGAGCAGCAACGCGAGGCTGCACACGACAAAGCCAAGCCGCTCGAACAGGAAGCCGAAGGCGATGAGCGCCAGGATCACGAGGAGCACGTTGCGCCAACGTGCCCCCTGCCACAGCTCACCCAGCAACGGTCCTTTGCCCCGAACACCGTTGAGGGTAATCGAAATCGCAAAGATCGAGATCAACAGGCCGAGCCAGAAGAAGACGAAACCCGACCCCGGCTCGCGCAGGCTGCCGAGCTCGAGCAGCCAGCCTTGCCAGGTGACGAAGACGCCGAAGGCCAGCCAGAACAGGCCACCCCAGAACTCCGCACGCCGCACCATCGTCAGGACGTCTTCCTCTCTTCTCTCGATCTAGCTCTTCTTGGCGAGCCCCAGCTGGTCGACCACCACACGCTGCTCGTCATATTGCTGCTTGGCAAACTTGGCATAGTCGGCCGTGTTCATGTAGCGCTTGGGATAGTCGTATTTGACGCGCAGCTCGACCACCTTGGGATCGTCGAGTGCCGTTTTGAACGCATCGTGCATCTTCTGCACCACGGCCGGATCCATGCCCTTGGGACCGGCGAGGCCGAACGGCGAATCGAGCGTGAGGTCGAACCCGACTTCCTTGAGCGTCGGTACATTGGGCCAACGCGCGTTGCGTTCCTGCGTCCAGATGCAGAGTAGGCGGAACTTGCCCGAATCGACCATCGGCGCCCAGCCGGTGGCATCGGCATCAGCCATGACATGGCCGCCTTCGAGGGCAGCCCAGCCCTCGGGACCACCCTTGAACGGCACGTGGGTGAACTTCACGCCGGCCTTCTGCGCGATCTGCTCCATGCCGATGTGCAGCGAGCTGCCCGCGCCCGGCGTGGCGTAGGTGAACTTGCCGGGATTGGCCTTCGCGAACTCGATCACGTCGGCGAAGGTCTTGATCGGCGAATCCGCCCGCACCACGACGCCGAACGTATAGGCCGAGGTATGAAGGATCCAGGTGAAGTCCTTCATCGGATCATAGGGTGTCTTCTGCATGTGCGGCAGACGGAAGATCGTCACCGGCATCTGCGAAATCGTATAGCCGTCGGGCTTGGCGCCGGCCGCCATGCTGGCAGGACCGCTCGTGCCGGAACCGCCGGTGCGGTTGTCGATGATCACCGGCTGACCGAGGATCTTGGCAGCCGCATCCGCCATGGCGCGATGCCAGAGATCGACGCCGCTGCCGGCCGGCCACGGCATGATCAAGGTGATCGGCTTGTTGGGGAAATCCTTCGCACCCTGAGCGCGAAGGATAGACGGGGCGAAGACGCCGGCGGCGACTGCGCCCGATGAGACCATAAGTAAACGACGACGCATGATGGTTGGCTCCTCCCGGGGCCGTTTCGTTGTTGCTGCGACTTTTATTGTTGTCGTTATTCGCCGCCAGCCACTCAGCCCTTGGCTGCGAGGCCGAGCTTCTCGATCACTGCCTTTTCCTCGAGATAGAGCTGGCGGGCGAACTTGTCATAGGCGGCCGTCGTCATGTAACGCGGGATCATGTCGTACTTCTCGAGGGTGGCGATCACGGCCTTGTCCTCGAGTGCCACCTTGAAGGCATCGTCGATCTTCTTGACCACGGCCGGGTCCATGTTCTTCGGGCCACCGATACCGAACGGCGAGTCGAACACCATGTCGAAGCCGAGTTCCTTCAAGGTCGGCGCATCCGGCCAGTTCTTGGTGCGCTTTTCCGTCCAGACGCAGAGCAGGCGCAGCTGGCCGCCATCGACCAGCGGCTTCCAGCCGGTGGAATCAGCCTGAAGGGTCGTGTGCTTGCCCAGCACGGCGGCATTGGTTTCCGCGCCACCTTTGAACGGCACCTGCGTCCACTTGATGCCGGCCTGGGCAGCGATCCGCTCCATGCCGATATGCAGGGACGTCCCGGCGCCCGGCGTGCCGTAGGTCACCTTGCCCGGATTGGCCTTGGCGAACTCGATGACTTCTTTGAAGGTCTTGAAGGGCTGGTCGGCTGCCGTGGTAACGCCGAAGGTATAGCCGCTGAGATGCGAGATGTAGGTGAAGTCCTTCATCGGATCGAAGGCGGTCTTCTGCATCACCGGCAGACGGAACACCGAGATCGGAAGCTGGGCAATCGTGTAGCCGTCGGGCTTGGCCGTGGCAGCCATCGTTGCCGGGCCGAGCGTACCTGCTGCGCCACCCTTGTTGTCGACCTGGAAGGGCTGGCCCAGCACCTTGCTCGCCGATTCGCACATGGCGCGCAGGGTGATGTCGCTCGAACCGCCGGCCGGCCACGGCACGATGAAAGTGATGGGCTTGTTGGGATAGGTCTGCGCACGCGCCGCCGGCAGATAAAGCGGCATTCCGACACCGGCAGCGATCACCGTGCCCAAGCCACCTTTAACAATACCGCGACGACGCATAGCCATTTGTTTCGCTCCGACTGAAATCTTTCGGCAACCTGTACGATGGTTCGGTCGAAGTAAAGGTGTTGCAGTCGCGCTGCTACGGTAAGACGCGCTTCATCCAGGCCGCGGTTGCTTGTGCATCCTGACTCTCGCTCACTTCGAGCTTGTCGATGACGCGGCGGCGATCTTCGAGGTCGCGATTCTGGCTGAGCTTGATCTTGGCTTCGACCCGCGACAGCGCCATGCGAAACGCGACGATGCCTTTGGTCTGCGCCTCGGCATTGCCTGGCGGCAGTCGACGCAGGCTCCAGGAATCATCGCTCGTGCCTTCGTAGGCCGAGGCAAGCTTGGTCAGCACGTCGAGTGCGCCCTGGGTGTCCTCGATCACCTGCGGCCGGCCATAGGCGTGGACCGTGACGTAGTTCCAGGTCGGCACCTTGACGCCCGGCGCGTACCAGGTGGGCGAAACATAAGCGTGCGGCCCCCAGAACAGCGCCAGCGAATCGACGTTTCGCTCGAACAGCTTCCAGTGAGCATTGGCCCGCGCCATATGCCCGACCAGCGATCCGTGCGGCGTGCCATCGTCCTGCCAGAGCAACGACAGATGCGTGGCGACCGGCGCGCCGTCTTCACCAGCGGTCATCAGCAGCGCCCAGCTATGGGCCTGCATGATCTCACGACCGGTGGCTTCGTCGCCTTCGAAGTGTTTCGGAATGTACATGGCGCGCCTCTCCGGCGGGTTCGGCTGAATGGTTGAACCCCGTCGCATTACCATGTCCAATGCCGCCCGCAACGAGGAGGAATTTTCATGGGCGAAGATATTCGACTTAAGTCAGCCGCCGGCGAAATCGGCGCCTATCTCGCGACTCCGACCGGCGCAGCCAAAGGCGGCATCGCCGTCATCCAGGAAATTTTCGGCGTCAACCACCACATCCGCGCCGTGACCGACAAGTTCGCAGCCGACGGCTATATCGCGCTGGCGCCACGCTTCTTCGACCATATCAAGACCGGCGTCGAACTGGGCTATACGCCCGACACGATCGCCGAAGGCCGCAAGTACGTGACCGAACTCGGTCTCGACAAGCCGGTGCAGGATGTCGACGCCGCCATCGCCGAGCTGAAGAAGCGCGGCGCCAAGAAGGTAGGCGTTACCGGCTTCTGCTGGGGCGGCACCATCACCTGGCTGTCGGCGACGCGGCTCAAGCCGGATGCGGCGATCGCCTACTATGGCGGCGGCATCCATGGCACGCGGACCGAAAAGCCTACCGTGCCGACGATGATGCATTTCGGCGACAAGGACATGCATATCCCGATGGAGCATGTGAACGAGCTGCGCAAACTCCATCCCGGCGTACAGATCTTCGACTATCCGGCAGACCACGGCTTCCATTGCGACGAGCGCGGCAGCTACGACGCTGCGGCCTCCAAGCAAGCCTATGAGCGCACGCTCGCGTTCATGGCCAAGCACGTTGGCTAAAAAACCTTCCCAGAAGACCTTCGAGCCCGGCGCACGCGGCCCCCTGAACGGGGTCCGCGTCGTCGATCTGTCTCGGCTGGTCGCAGGCAATGTGCTGACCTTGCAGCTCGCCGACTTCGGCGCCGAGGTCATCAAGATCGAGCCGCCCGAGGGCGACACCCTGCGCTCCTGGCGGGTCAAGGGCGTCGAGACGGCGTGGAAAGTTTATAGCCGCAACAAGAAGAGCGTGGCCTTGGATCTGCGCTCTGACGCCGGCCGCACCATCGTGCGCCAGCTGGCGAAGTCGGCGGCGATCCTGGTCGAGAGTTTCCGGCCGGGCGTCATGGAGGATATGGGCCTCTCGCCAGCCGAGCTGCACGAGATCAATCCCAAGCTGGTGATCCTGCGCATTTCCGGTTGGGGCCAGGACGGTCGCTACCGCCACAAGCCGGGATTCGGCACGCTGATCGAAGGCTATAGCGGTTTTGCCTCGATGAACGGCTTTGCCGATCGCGAGCCGGTGCTGCCGCCGATGTATCTCGCGGACTGCATGGCCGCCCTTAATGGCTATGGCGCGGTGATGGTGGCGTTGCGCGAAGTCGAGATGAACGGCGGCAAGGGCCAGACGCTCGACTTGCCGCTGTTCGACCCGCTGTTTTCGATGCTCGGCCCGCAGGCCGCCAACCACAAGCTCACTGGCGACGTGAAGGTCCGTTCCGGCAGCCGCTCGACCAACGCGGCCCCGCGCAACGTCTACCAGACGAAGGATGGCCACTGGGTTTGTCTCTCGGCCTCGACTCAAGGCATGGCCGAGCGCGTGCTGGTCAAGATCGGCCGTCCGGAACTGGTAAAGGACCCGCGCTTCGCCACCAACATCGAGCGCGTAAGAAATGGCATCGAACTCGACGAGATCATCGGCAGCTTCATCGCCGCCCGCGATCTCGAGGAGAACCTGAAATACTTCGACGAGGCCGGCGTCACCATCGGCCCGGTCAACGACATCTCGCAGATCGTCCAGGACCCCTACGTGCTGGAACGCGAGGCGCTGATCGAGATCCCCGACGAGGACATGGGCGAGCTGCCGACGCATCCCGTCGTGCCGCGGCTGTCGGGCACGCCTGGCGCCTTGAAGAGTGCGGCGCCCAAGGTTGGCCAACACAACGAAGAACTGCTGAAGCCGCTGCTGGGAGCAGCCGAATACGATCGGCTTTGCGCTTCGGGCGCCATCTCCAAAGGAAAGAAGAAGTGACCGTCCACCGCCCTGCTCCGCCCGTCTGGCGATCGATCCTCTATGTGCCGGGCAACGTGCCTAAGTTCATCGACAAGGCCCACGAGCGCGGCGCGGACTGTGTGCTGGTCGATCTTGAAGACAGTGTCCAGCCGGCCCAGAAGCCCGAAGCCCGCGCCATGCTGGCCGAGACGATGACGAAGGTGGCGCGCGGTGGCGCCGACGTCGCGGTGCGCATCAACCGGCCGCTGCGCCTCGCCATTCCTGACATCGAGGCGGCGGTGCGGCCGGGCCTGTCGGCACTCTTCATCACCAAGACCGAGGGCGTGCAGCATCTCAGGCTGCTCGACGAGCTGGTGACGGAGCTTGAGCGCGAGCGCGGCATGCCCGTGGGCAGCGTGGGGTTCGGCGCAATGATCGAGCATCCGCGCGCCCTCACTGAACTGAACGATATCGCCGAACGGGCGCCGCGCGTCGTTGCCATGATGCTGGGTGGCGAGGACTTCGCCTTGGAAACCGGCTCGGTGCCGGGCGACGAGACGCTGGAACTGCCCAAGCGCATGGTGGCTTTCGCCGCCCAAGCCCATGGCATTGCGATGATCGGCATCCTGGGAACGGTCGCCGACTACTCGGATCCCGGAGCTTACAGGAAGAGCGCCATTCGGGCGCGACGCTTCGGCTTCTCCGGCGGCACCTGCATTCATCCCGGCTTGGTACAGGCCCTCAACGAGGCCTTCACGCCGCCCGAGGAGGATGTGGCCTATGCGCAGAAACTGATCGCAGCGGACGAGAAAGCCGCAGCCGAAGGCCGCGGCTCCTTCTCAGTCGATGGCAAAATGATCGACATCCCGGTAATCGACCGGGCGCGTCGTCTGATCCAGCGCTACGAAGCCATCGAACACCGACGGCTCGGGAAGACCTGAGCCTTCCCGAGCTCGTATCGGCGGTTGGTCAGGCGTCGACCAGGTCGGCCGGCGAACGCCAACGACGCATTTCGCCAATGCCCGTGAGATCGGACGTGAAGGCGATGACCTCGGCCGTCATGCCGGCGTTGAAGCTCTGAAGCAGAACTTCTCTGCCGTTAGAGAATCTGACGGCATCCTTGTGCGCGTAGGCACCGCCTTCGACGCGCGTCATCACCACTTCCTCGATTGGCTTCACTGAGTAGGCTTGCTGCACGGCCTCGCCGATGCCTTCCAGCCTCAACTGGGCGTCGGCCGGGATGCACACTGCGGTTTCGCAGTCGCGGGCGGCCGTGAAGCCCATGGTGCCGCTGGGGAAGCGGCGAAGCGTGTATTGCTCTTCTTCAGTCGCAGGACGTGAACGATAAAGCTCCAATGAGTAGTCACACATGACGCCCTCCTGGGGTAGTGGACGTCATCTGGACGTAGGACGGGCGCCCTTCTGGTCAAGGGCACACCTGTACAATTGAGGAACTATCGGTTCGTACGGTTTCCTCATTCTTCGATAAGGACCGACCCGCAAAGAAAAAACCCCATACCTGAGGTATGGGGCTTTGATGTCTTTGGGGCGTGGAGCCTAGTGCTTGTCGGCCCACACCATGCGCTTCACGGCATACATGAAGCCCGCCAGCGCCAGCAGGAACAGGATGACCCGCACGCCGGTGCGCTTGCGATCTTCCATGTGCGGCTCGGACGCCCAGGCCAGGAACTCGACGACGTCGGACGACTGCTGGTCGAGCGTCGACTTGGTGCCGTCGACGTAGGCTACCTTGTCGTCCGCCAGCGGCGCCGCCATGGCGATCTTGTGACCAGGGAAGTACTTGTTGAAGTTGTCGTCCTTGGTGACGCTGAACTCCTTGATCTGCTCGGGAGTCAACTTGTCGTAGGGCACATAGCCAATGAGGAGGCCATGGATGTAATCCGGGCCGTTCGCGCGCGCCTTGACGATGGCGCTGAGGTCGGGCGGCGCCTTGCCGTTGTTGGCAGCGGCGGCGGCGGCCTGGTTCGGGAACGGCTTCTTGAAGCGGTCCGACGGACGCGCGGGACGCTCGATCGGCTGACCGTCGTCGTTGAGATCGGGGACGACGATGTCCTTGATCAGGTCCTTCACCTGGTTCTCGGTGAGGCCGAGTTCCATCAGGTTGCGATACGCAACCAGCTGCAACGAATGACAGGCCGCGCAGACATCGTGATAGACCTGATACCCGCGCTGGGCGGCGGCACGGTCGTAGGTGCCGAACGGCCCCTGGAAGTGCCACTTCTTCTGCGGCGGCTGCTCCGTCGTGCCGGCCGCGATGGCGACCGCGCCGGTGGCGAGGGCTGCGAGTGCGATGGCACCCGTGGCGAGTAGCTTACGCATGGCTCTTACACCGCCTTCTTCTTGAGCACTGCGTCGGCAATGCTGGGAGGCAATGGCAATGGCCGTTCGATCTTGCCCAAGACCGGCAGCAGGATGAGGAAGTGGAAGAAGTAGTAGAGCGTGGCGAGCTGCGACAGCGGCACCCAGAAGCCTTCCGGCGGGTTGGCACCGCAGAAGCCCAGCACGATCACGTCGACCACCAGCACCATCATGAACCACTTGTAGATCGGCCGGAACGTGGCCGACCGGACACGAGAGGTATCGAGCCAGGGCAGGATGAACAGCACGGCGATGGCGCCGAACATGGCCAGCACGCCGCCGAGCTTGTCGGGAATGGCGCGCAGGATCGCGTAGAACGGCAGGAAGTACCATTCGGGCACGATGTGCGCCGGCGTCACCAGCGGATCCGCCGGGATGTAGTTGTCCGGATGGCCCATGTAGTCGGGCGCGAAGAAGACGAAGCCGGCAAAGATGGTCAGGAAGACCACGACGCCGAAGCCGTCTTTCATCGTGTAGTACGGATGGAAGGGCACGGTGTCCTGCGGGCCCTTCGGATCGATGCCGGTCGGGTTGTTCGAACCATGGATGTGCAGCGCCACGACGTGCAGCGCCACGACGGCCACGATGACGAACGGCAGCAGGTAGTGCAGGGCGAAGAAGCGGTTGAGCGTCGGGTTGTCGACGGCGAAGCCGCCCCACAGCCACGTCACGATCGACTCGCCGACCACCGGAATGGCCGAGAACAAGTTGGTGATGACGGTGGCGCCCCAGAAGCTCATCTGGCCCCACGGCAGCACGTAGCCCATGAAGGCCGTCGCCATCATCAGCAGGAAAATGACGACACCCAGGATCCACAGCAGTTCGCGCGGCGCCTTGTAGGAGCCGTAGTACATGCCGCGGAAGATATGGATGTAGACGGCGATGAAGAAGAACGACGCGCCGTTCATATGCAGGTCGCGGATCAGCCAGCCCTGCGGCACGTCACGGTCGATACGCTCCACCGAGTCGAAGGCCATCAGCACATGCGGCGTGTAGTTGGTCGCCAGCACGATGCCCGTCGCGATCATGAGGACCAGCATCACCGTGGCGATCGCGCCGAAATTCCAGAAGTAGTTGAAATTCCGGGGCGTCGGGAACGTGTGATACTCCTTCTCGATATACGAGAAGATCGGCAGGCGGTGATCGATCCAAGCGATCACCTTGTTATTGAAGACCGGCGGCGTGCCGTGTGACGAGGCCATTGCTGTGAACTCCAGCGAGATCAGTGGCGGGCGATCGACGTCGATCAGCCGATGCGAACGAGGCTATCGGACGAGAACAGGTACTCAGGAACCACGAGGTTCTTCGGCGCCGGTCCCTTACGGATACGTCCAGAGGTGTCGTAGCTCGAGCCGTGGCAGGGGCAGAACCAGCCACCGTACTCGCCCTTCGGATCACCCGGCTTGTTGCCGAGCGGCACGCAGCCGAGATGGGTGCAGACGCCGATCATGATCAGCCACTCCGGGCGGACCTTCTTCGCAGTGTCCGTGACACGCGAATTGTCGGTCTGCGGATCGGGCAGGGCCGACATCGGCACCGCCTCGGCTTCCTTGATCTCTTCCGGCGTGCGGTGCCGGATGAACACCGGCTTGCCGCGCCACTTCACGGTGACGGCCTGGCCGACCTGGATCGGGGTGACGTTCACCTCGATGGTCGACAGCGCGAGCGTGTCTGCGGCGGGATTGAGGTTGTTGAGGAAGGGCCACGCAGTGGCCGCCGCACCGACGCCGGCAAGGGCGCCCGTCGCGACCATAAGGAAGTCGCGCCGGGTCGGGTCGCTGTGCCCGCCAGCTGGAATGCTTGAAGACGCCATGATTTCTCTCTTCCGTCCCCCCGAGGAGATCGAGGTCTTTAAACCGCGAAAGCCCCTTATGTTTCAAGGCTCTGTTGGTCGCAGTCCCGAAACGCGGCTTTCTGTGACAGCGTGCCGCATCGGGCTTCCGCGTCGCGGACGTGGATACAAGGCTCATGCAATTGGCCCTGTTCGAGCCCGACATCCCGCAAAATCTCGGCGCCTTCATCCGCCTCTCGGCCTGCCTGGACGTCACCCTGCACATCATCGAGCCCTGCGGCTTCCCGGTGGACGACAAGCGGATGCGGCGGGCCTCCATGGACTATTACGACCTGGCGACCCTCGTCCGGCACCCTTCCTGGGCAGCTTTCCGTCGAGACCGGCCGGATGGCCGGCTGGTCCTTCTGACCACGGCGGGCGCCATCCCCCTGCCCAAGGCCCGCTTCGAGGCCAGCGACATCCTGCTGCTCGGCCGCGAGAGCGCCGGGGTCCCTGCCGAGGTGCATGAGGCGGCCGGGCTCAGGGTCCGGGTGCCGCTCAAAAAAGGCGCACGTTCGCTCAATGTCGCACTCGCAGGCGCGATGGTATTGAGCGAGGCCCTTCGCCAGACCTCGGGATTCCAAGACCTCGCATGACCCAGCCCGCCCGCAACGCCACCGGCCCCCAAGGCCCCTCGCCGCTGCCCGACGACACGACCATTGCCCAGCGCAAGGCCGAGGCGCGCACCTGGTTCGAAGGGTTGCGTGACAGGATCTGTGCCGCCTTCGAGAAGATCGAGGACGACCTCGAAGGCACGCATCGCGACAAGCCGGCCGGCCGGTTCGAGCGCAAGCCCTGGCAGCGCGACAAGGGGCCGAACGGCGAGGACCGCGGCGGTGGCACGATGGCGCTGATGCGCGGCCGCGTCTTCGAGAAGGTGGGCGTTAACGTCTCGACCGTGTTTGGAGAGTTCAGCCCCGAGTTCCGCAATCAGATCCCCGGCGCCAATCAGGATCCGCGCTTCTTCGCCTCCGGCATCTCGCTGGTCGCCCACATGCAGTCCCCCAAGGTGCCGGCGGTGCACATGAACACGCGGTTCATCGTGACGACGCGGAGCTGGTTTGGTGGCGGCGCCGACCTGACGCCGATGACGCCGCACGATCTCGACACACGGGACTTCCACGCCACGCTGCGTGCCGCCTGTGATGCGCACGACGCCACTTACTATCAGCGTTTCAAGGAATGGTGCGACGAGTACTTCTTCCTGCCTCATCGCGGCGAGCCGCGCGGAGTGGGCGGCATCTTCTACGACTATCTCGACAGCGGCGATCATGCGCGCGACCTCGCCTTCACGCGCGACATCGGTACGGCCTTCCTCGATATCTATCCGAAGCTAGTCCGCCGCCACATGAACGAGCCTTGGACCGAGGCCGAGCGCGCTCACCAGCTCGCGCGGCGCGGGCGCTACGTCGAATTCAACCTGCTCCACGATCGCGGCACCAAGTTCGGATTGATGACCGGCGGCAATGTCGAAGCGATCCTGATGTCGCTGCCGCCGGAGGTACGCTGGCCGTAATCGCGACCCGCCGAACTAAAAATTGCCACAAGGCGAAACGATTTACTCTTCGAGCGTGCCATGTCGCTCTGACCGGCGCATGAGAAGAGCAACGAGAAAATGACAAAGGGAGGATATCAATGACTCGTCACCTTACACGTCGCGCGGCTTTGGTCGCGGCCAGCGCATTGCCGGCCGCCGCGTTGCTGCCCGCCAGTTCGCGTGCCCAAGCTCCTTGGGTGCCGACCCAGGGCGTGCGGGTCGTCGTTCCGGCCGCGCCGGGCGGCGGCACGGACATCATGGGCCGCCTGCTGGCCGCCCATCTCCAGGAAGCCTGGGGCCAGTCCTGTGTCGTCGACAACAAGTCGGGCGCCGGCGGCGTGATTGGCTCGACCGAGGTCGTGAAGTCGAAGCCCGATGGCTACACGATCCTGATGGGCAATATCGGCCCGCAGGCGATCGCCTATTCGCTCTATCGCAATATGCCCTATACGCCAGCGAGCCTGGTCCCGGTGTCGAACGCGATCACCGCACCCAACGTTCTGGTCGTTCATCCGTCGGTGCCGGCTAACACCATCCCGGAATTCGTCGCCTGGCTCAAAGCACAGAACGGCAAGGCGTCCTATGCTTCGTCCGGCACCGGCCAGTCGCCGCATCTCAGCGCCGCGTGGTTCCTCCAGCTCACCGGCACCAAGGCCGAGCACATCCCCTATCGTGGCGCCGCCCCCGCACTCGCCGATCTGACAGCGGGCGTCACCCAGTTCTTCTTCGACAATCTCACCACGTCCATCGAGTTTATCCGCGCGGGTAAACTCAGGGCGTTGGGCCTGACGTCGGCACAGCGCAATCCTGCAGCGCCCGAGCTGGTGCCGATTTGCGAGACCATGCCGGAACTGAAGCCCTTCGACGTCTCGACCTGGTTCGGCGTCTTTCTGCCGGGCGGCACGCCGAAGCCGATCGTCGATTCACTCAATGCCCAGATGAAGGTCTGGCTCGAAAGCGCCAAGACCAAGGAGCGCATCGCGTTGATGGCGAGCACGCCGGCCTATGGCACGCCCGAGCAGTTCGCCCAATTCGTCACCGCCCAGATCGCGCAGTGGAAAGGCGTGATCGACAAGGAAGGGCTGAAGCTCGACGTGAACTGATCGCCTTTACGAGGATTCGCGACATGACAAGCAATGATGTTCTGGTCGAACGCAACGGTCCGGTGACGACCGTGATCATCAACCGGCCGGCGGCACGAAATGCTTGTACGGTCGCGACAGTGAAGGCGTTGCATGACGCCTTCATGGCCTTCGAGAAAGACGACGAAGCCAAAGTGGCCGTCCTCACCGGTCAGGACGGCTATTTCTGTGCCGGCGCCGATCTCAAGGAACTGGCAAGCGGCGCCGCGCTTGGCTTCTGCTGGGCGGGCGACGACAAAGGCGTCACCCAGCGCATGTTGAAGAAGCCGGTCATCGCCGGCGTCTCGGGTCATGCGGTCGCCGCGGGCCTCGCTTTGGCGGTCTGGTGCGACCTGCGCGTCGCCGACGAGACGGCGGTCTTCGGCGTGTTCTGCCGCCGCTACGGTGGGCCGATGCCGAATGGTTGTACGGTGCGCTTGCCGCGTTTGATCGGCCAGAGTCGCGCTCTCGACATGATGCTGACGGGCCGCGCCGTCGATGCGAAGGAAGCGCACGCGATCGGTCTGGTGAATCGCCTCGTGAAAGCAGGCGAAGCGCGTCAGGAGGCCGAGCGGCTGGCGCACGAGCTCGCTGGACTGCCGCAGATCGCCATGCTTTCGGACCGCGAATCGCTGATCAAGCAATGGGACTTGCCGGAAGACGCTGCCATTCGCCTCGAGATCGAAGGCAGCAAGGCTGCGTTCGCGCAGGGCTTTCAGTCCGGTGCGGGACGCTTCGTGCAGGGCGTCGGCCGCCATGGCGAGGCCGTCCGCCAATAGCCGTCAGCGCGTCGGCCAGTTCCAGGTCGGTCGTTCATCCTCGGAGACGACCGTCTCGCCTAACTGTTTGGTGAGCACGATCTGGTGCGCCCCGGCCTTGTGCAGGGCGGAGACCAAGGCCGCCGCGTGCGAGACGACGATGACCTGGGATTGTTCGGACGCCTTGGCGATCAATCGTGCCAGCGGCGCCAGCAGATCGGGATGCAGGCTGGTCTCCGGTTCGTTGAGGATCATCAGCGGCGACGGCCGCGGCGACAGCAGAGCCGCGACCAGCAGAAGATAGCGCAAGGTGCCGTCCGAGAGTTCGGAGGTCCTGAGCGAGCGCAGCAGTCCATGCTGGTTCATCTCGATCTCGAAGAGCCCGCCGGCATCGCGGACATCGATCGAGCCGCCGGGAAAGGCATCGGCAATCGCCGCGTCGAGCTCGTCGTTCGCGCCCACTTCCTGGATCGTCGCGATGGCCGCCGCAAGATCGGCGCCGTCGGCCGCCAGCACCGGCGTACGCGTGCCGATCTGCGGCCGCCGTGCCGGTGCATCGCTGTCGGTACGAAAGTGATCGTAGAAGCGCCACGCGCGCATATGCTCGCGCATCAACAGCAACTCGGCGCCATCGTCGGGGTTGCTGCAATGGGTAAGCATGCTGTCGTAGGAGGCAAGCTTGTCGTAGGCGGCCCGCCAGCTTCCTTCTTCGTCGCGTAGGCTCACATACGGGCCCTTGCGCTGCGCAAAGACATTGGCGCGGCCCAGGACGAGCCCGGTCCAGAGGGCTTCCGACTTAATCTCGGGATCGCGGCCGAAGCGCGACCTCGGCACCGGGATTGGAACGCCGAGATCGATGGCATAGCCGTATTCTTCCGAAGCGAAGCCCAGCTTCAGGCTGACCGGAGCCTTGCGCACCAGCCCCTGTACGGGCTGATTGCCCGCCTTCATGGCGCGAGAGAAGGCCTCCGGACCGGCCCATAGCGCCGAGGGCAAACCGCCTTCGATCGCAAGCGACTGGATGATCCGACCCTGAGCGACGTCCGCGAGTAACCGCAGCGCGCGATAGAGGCTGGACTTGCCGCTGCCGTTCGCGCCGGTAACGACCGTGAGCGCGCCCAGCTCCAGCCGGACATCGCGCAGGGAGCGGTAACCCGAGATGCAAAGCCGCGTGATGTTGTTCATCGACGACGCGCGAAGACCTTGCCGGCAAGCAGCGGTGCGGCGAACAGGAGGAGCACCAGCAGAGGATAAGGCGCCCCCCACCAAAAGGCGAAGCGATCGAGGAAGACTGCCGGTTCTTCATCGTAAGTTATGCGCGCATACAGAAAGTCGACCAGCATCGTCGAAGTCGACCATAGCAGGGCCGCGAGGAGTGCGGCCTCGAACCAGTTCGGTCCTGCCGTACGCCGCGCATGGATGATGGCCATCATCACGACATAAGGCGCCGGCACCAACACCTTGTACCATTCGACCGCACGCACCGAGAGCGCAGCCGCGATCCAGGTGTCGCCGACGAGATCGTTCAACACGACGACGGCCGCAATCGCGAACCACAGGACGAAAGTCAGGCCAGGACGGATCACGGCGACATCCGGACGAGTCGTTCCAGTTCAGCAAGACACGCCGCGCGATCGGCAGTGAAGTCACCCGCAATCCACCACTGCTCCACCGCTTCGACCAGCGCGCCGACGCGAGGGCCGGGCTTCAGGCCAAGCTTCAGCGCATCGCCGCCGCTTACCGGCAGTTCCGGCGGTGTCCAGGTGCGCGCCATCGCAAGTGCGGCTTTCCAATCGCCCGGCGCCTCGGCCGCCAGCAGCAGGCGGTCGGCGTAGAGGCCACCGCCCAGGCGATAGATCCCGACGCGCCACGCCTTGGAACCACCGGCGATGTCGATTACGGGATCGGCGGCGAGCATCACGTCGAGCCGCAATGACTCCTGCGTGGAGAGCTTCAGACGCTTGCCGATTGCCGTCGCATCGGCACCCGCCGGCAGGATCGCGGCCAGCCGACGCAACGGATCAGGCTTGTCCTCGCGCGCGATCAACGCGCGCAAGCGTGCCGCCCCCACACATTCCGGCAGCCATTGATCGAGGATGGCCGCTTCGACCATCGCGGCAATCGTATCCGCCGGATCGGGCGCTTTGAGGAGGCGCAGCAATTCCTTGGAGACACGCTCAGCCGAGAGGCCACGCAAGGAACCGGCATTGCGACGGCAGGCATCGAAGCTCGCGGCATCGAAGGGCGGCTTGCCATACCAAGCATGGAAGCGAAAGAAGCGCAGCACGCGCAGCCGGTCCTCGGCGATGCGAGTCTCCGCATCGCCGATGAAACGCACGCGAGCTTCGGCGAGATCGCGCCGACCGTCGAATGGATCGTAAATCGTGCCGTCGCGATCGGCGTAAAGCGCATTGAAGGTAAAGTCGCGACGGCCGGCGTCTTCCAGCCAATCGTCGGTGAAGGCGACGACGGCGCGGCGGCCATCGGTCTCGACGTCGCGCCGCAGGGTCGTGAGTTCGAACGGCCGACCGTCGATGACTGCCGTCACCGTGCCGTGCTTGATGCCGGTCGGCACGACCTTGAGCTTTGCGGCTTCCAGGGCACGCATCACGGCGTCCGGCTTGTGCGAGACCGCCAGATCGTAGTCGTCGATGGTGCGGCCGAGCACGGTGTTGCGCACGCAACCGCCAACGAATCGCGCGACGATGCCCGCCCGATCGAGAGCGGCGAACAGGGTCTGCACCGTCGGATCGTTCGCCCACGGCACCGTCTCGAGACGACCAGCCGGCTTCATGATGCGAAGAGTCCGCCGTAACCCTGGTTCTGGGTGAAAAACATGACGACGAAGCCGATGATCGCACAGATGAAGCCCGCGATGCCGAGCCAGGTCATCGGCAAGTCCTGCCACGACGGCAAGGTGCCGGCCAGCCGCCGGTCCTGCTTGATCTTCACGGCCCATGCCCAAAGGAAGAAGGCCACGGTCGGCGCCAGCACGAGGACCAGGACCAGGAGAACGATGCGCATGACGGCTCCAGTCCTAAGTCAGTCCGCAGCAGTCAGGACAAATTGCAGGTTTTTCAGCATACCGGCCGTCGCGCCCCAGATGTAGCGCTCGCCGTATGGCATGGCGTAGTAGCGCCTTTCTCGCCCCTGCCAGACCCGGCTGTCGATGCGGTGATTGCGCTCGTCGAGAAAATGGTCGAGGGGCACCTCGAAGACGTCCGCAACCTCACGCGGATCTGCACGGGTCGTGAATCCCGGCGTGACGATGCCGACGATCGGCGTGATCTCGTAGCCCGTGCCGGTGCGGTAGTGGTCGACAGGGCCGATCACCTCGATGAAATCGCGGGTGAGACCCACCTCTTCCTCGGTTTCCCGCAGGGCGGTCGCGATTTCGTCAGGATCTTCGGCCTGACGGCGACCACCGGGAAAGGCGATCTGGCCGGCGTGGCTCGGCATATCCTCGGTGCGCTGGGTCAGCAGCACGGTCAGTCCCGGCTCGCGACGCACCAGCGGCACCAAAACGGCAGCCGGTCGCCAGACCTCCGGCAATGGCATTACGCCACTCAGGGAGAAGTCACTGCCGAGCGGTGCTTGGAGGACGGGCAATCCAGATGCCAAACGCCGGCTACGCTCACCGACCCGCCGCACAATTTCGTCAACTGTCATGCCCTTGTTCCGGCCTCAATTCTGGGCTTCCCTCAATTATATTCCCTCGACGACAGGAGCGCCCTGGTGGCCCCCGACACTTCCACTGCTACCGACGCTGACGCCCAGGCCGCCCTCGCCGATATCGAGCGGTTGGGCGGACAGCTCCGTGCCGCCCGCGCCGCCATTGGCCAGGTCATATATGGCCAGCAGGACGTCATCGATCAAACGCTGGTTGCGCTGCTCTCCGGCGGCCACCTGTTGCTCATCGGTGTACCAGGCCTAGCCAAGACCAAGCTGGTCGACACGCTGGGCGTCGTGCTCGGCATGGACGCCAAGCGCATCCAGTTCACCCCCGACCTGATGCCGGCCGACATTCTGGGTTCGGAAATCCTCGAAGAAAGCGACGGCGGCCGCCGCTCCTTCCGCTTCCTGCAGGGCCCGGTCTTCGCCCAGCTCCTGATGGCGGACGAAATCAACCGCGCCAGCCCGCGCACGCAGTCGGCCCTGCTGCAGAGCATGCAGGAAAAGCACGTCACCGTCGCCGGCAAGCGCTACGACCTGCCGGCACCGTTCCATGTGCTGGCGACGCAGAACCCGCTCGAACAGGAAGGCACCTATCCGCTGCCGGAAGCGCAGCTCGACCGCTTCCTGCTGCAGATCGACGTCGGCTATCCGGACGAAACGGCGGAACGCCAAATCATGATCGGCACGACCGGCGCCGTCCAAGCCACGCCGGTGCAGGCACTGACGCCGGCCGACCTGATGGCCGCGCAATCGCTGGTCCGGCGCCTGCCAATCGGCGAAAGCGTCGTCGACGCCATCCTGAAGCTGGTCCGTGCCGGCCGGCCCGAGCACACCGATCTCGACATCGTCCGCCAGCGCGTTGCCTGGGGGCCCGGCCCTCGCGCCAGCCAGGCCTTCATGCTGGCCTGCCGTGCGCGTGCCATCATCCAGGGCCGCATCGCACCGTCGGTCGACGATGTCGTGGCGCTGGCCGGTCCCATCCTGCGTCATCGCATGGCGGTGAATTTCTCGGCACGCGCCGAAGGCGTGACGGTGGAGTCCGTGATCGCCCAGATGTGCGCCCGCTTGGCCTGATGCCGGCTTGAGCATTGCACCGCGGGAGCCGATGGCCTCACCTTCAACCCTCAATCGATCGCTGGAACTCGCCGGGACGCTGCCTGCTTTGATGGTGGCGGCCGATCGCGTCGCTGCAACCGTCATCCAGGGCGTGCACGGCCGGCGCCGCGTCGGCCAGGGCGACGCGTTCTGGCAGTATCGGCCCTATCGCGACGGTGACAGCGCCAGCCAGATCGACTGGCGCCAGAGTGCGCGCAGCCGCAACCTCTTCGTTCGCGAGACCGAGTGGGAAGCTGCCGCCAGCGTCTGGTTGTGGCGCGATGCGTCGCCGTCGATGCAGTACGCCTCGCTGCGCAACCTCGACACCAAGGCGGTCCGCGCCGAAATAATCACGCTGGCGCTGGCCAGCCTGCTGACCGACGCCGCCGAGCGGGTCGCCGTGCTGGGCACCGGCATGCGCCCGATCACGGGCCGTGTTGCCGTCCGGCGTGTTGCTGAAACCCTGTTCGACGAGACACGCGACAGCACGCGCACGCCTCCCAGCTTGCCGCCGATGGTGCCGCTGCCGGCGCACGGCACTGTCGTGCTGGTCTCCGACTGGCTCGACCCGCTTGAGAAGATCGAGGACATCGTTCGCTACTATGCGAGCGTCGGCGTGCGCGGCCATCTCGTGCAGGTGCTCGATCCAGCCGAAGAAGACCTGCCTTTCGACGGTCATGTGAAGTTCGAGGGCCTGGAAGCCGAGGGCCAGCATACGATCCGTCGCGTCGAAACGGTGCGTTCCGCCTACGGCGCACGTCTCGCCGCCCAGCGGGAAGGCCTGCAGCGCCTCGCCCGCCCCGCCAACTGGACGGTGCACCTGCACCGCACCGACCGGCCGGCCCAAACCGTCCTGCTCTCTCTTTACCTCGCGATGGCCGACCTGCGTCGGCTGACGGCGGCCTGACCCATGCTGAGCCTCGGCGCTTTCGCGTTTGCCGCCCCCGGCATGCTGGCCCTGCTGCTGGCGCTGCCGGTGATCTACTGGCTGCTGCGGCTCATTCCGCCGCTGCCGAAGCTGGTACGCTTTCCCGCCATCCGCCTGCTGATCGGTCTGGAGCCTGCCGAGCAGACGCCGATGAAGATGCCGTGGTGGCTGCTGCTGCTGCGCCTTCTGCTGGCAGCCGCGCTGATCCTGGCGGTCGCCCGGCCGCTACTCAATCCGCAGGCCGAGCTGCCGGGCCGTGGACCGTTGATGCTGGTCATCGACGATGGCTGGTCGTCTGCACCGGGCTGGGCGACCCGCATCACCCACGCCGAGCGCCTGATCCAGCGCGCCGAGCGCGCCAATCGACCTGTCGTGCTGATCGGAACGGCGCCGGCGCCGCTCGATGCCCCGGCGGTGCGTCGCGGCGCGATGCGGCCGGACGAGGCCCGTACTCTGCTGCGCGCCTTCCGGCCCAAGCCCTGGCCGACCGATCGCGCGGCGACCGTCACCGCCATCGACCAGCAACAGGTCGATCCCGGTGCCTATGTCGTCTGGCTGAGCGACGGGCTGGAAGACGAAGGCACGCCGCGCCTGACCGAACGGCTCCGCCGCTTCGACGGGCTGCAGGTATTGCTGCCCGACCAGGCCACGACGCCGCTCCTGCTTCTGCCGCCGGCCGCCGAAGGCCGCGATCTCAAGGTGAAGGCGCTGCGCCCCGTGGCCGACGGACCGCGCAAGACGGCGATCCAGGCTTCGGACGAACATGGCCGCGTCGTCGCCCGCATCGATCTCGACTTCGCCGCCTCCGCGACGGAAGGCGAAGGCGTGCTGGTCGCACCGGCCGAGCTGCGCAACCGCATGGCGCGGCTCGACATCGAGACCCAGGGTGGTGCAGGCAGTGCCATCCTGCTCGACGAACGTCACCGCCGCCGTCCCGTCGCCATCCTGGGCGAACGTGCCACGGCGGGCGGGCAGCCGCTCCTGCAGGAGATCTACTTCCTCGAGCGCGCTCTCGACCCCTATGTCAGCCTGAGCATCGGCGATCGCGAATCGGTCCTGACGCGCAACACGGCCGTGCTGCTGATTCCCGATGGCGCCGCACCGTCTGCCAACGACCGCGAAGAGATCGCCAAGTGGATCGAGCGTGGCGGCATCGCCGTGCGCTTCGCCGGCCCCAACTTGGCCCAAGGCAGCGACAATCTCGTGCCGACGCCGTTGCGTCTTGGCGATCGGGCGCTGGGCGGCGTGATGAGCTGGGGCGAGCCCAGTGCGCTCGCCGAGTTCCCGTCCAACAGCCCCTTCCTCGGCATCCCGATCCCCAAGGACGTGCGCATCTCCCAGCAGGTGCTGGCCGAGCCGACGCCCGACCTCGCCGACAAGACGTGGGCGCGTCTCGCCGATGGCACGCCGCTGGTCACCGGCGAGAAGCGCGGCCAAGGTTATCTGGTGCTGATCCACACCACGGCGAACACAGGCTGGAGCAACATGTCGCTCTCCGGCCTGTTCGTGAACATGCTGCAACGGCTGGTGACCTTGTCGCGCGGCGTCGCAGGCGACGGCGTGAACAAAGCGCTGAAGCCGTGGCGTACGCTCGATGGCTTCGGCCGTCTCGGCGCGCCGCCCGCCGGTATCCAGATGCTGCCCGCCGATGCGGGGGAGACGTTCGTGCCCAAGCCCACTTCGCCGCCGGGCCTCTATGGTGACGAGAATGCCCAGGTCGCCTTCAACATCGGCGGCCGCATCCCGGCACCCAAGCCGTTGGCGCTGCCGAGCGGTGTCTCGACCGACAAGCTGTCCGAGGGTGGCGAGACGGACCTGTCGCGCTGGTTCCTGCTGGGCGCGCTTCTCCTGCTGCTCGCCGATCTCTTGATCTCGCTTTGGCTGCGTGGCCTGCTGCCGCGCGCGCTCCGCTTCAGCCGCGCCGCGCCGGCAGCGCTGTTGCTGGCCGCCACGATCGCCGGTGCCCCGGACGTCCAGGCACAGCAACCGACGCCACCGCAGCGGCCAACGACGACGCAGGCCGCGCCCCAGGAAAGGCCCGGCCCGCCGCCGCTCACCGAAGAGCAGGCGCTGAAGGGCTCGCTCGACATGCGGCTTGCCTACATCATCACAGGCGACAAGGAAGTCGACGACATCAGCAAGGCGGGCCTCGAAGGGCTGAGCGAGATCCTGCGCAACCGCACGTCCGTCGAGCCGGCCGACCCGGTCGGCCTCGATCTGGAGCGCGACGAGCCCCGGCTCTATCCGCTGATCTACTGGCCGGTGACCTCGACGCAGCCGGCCCTGTCGCCGCGTGCCCAGGCTGCCCTCGACCGCTACCTGCGGACCGGCGGCATCATCTTCATCGACACGCGCGATCAGCACATGAGTTTCGATCGTCCGGCTGGCGGCAACCCCGACCTCAAGCGGCTGCTGGCCGGCGTCGAGACGCCGCCCCTGCAGGCAATGCCGCAGGACCATGTGCTGACCAAGGCCTTCTACCTTCTGTCCGACATGCCCGGCCGTTGGCAGGGCGGGAAGCTCTGGATCGAAGCCGGCAGCGGTCGCGTGAACGACGGCGTCACGACGATCGTGATCGGTTCCAACGACTATGCCGGCGCCTGGGCGGTCGACCAGCGCGGCCGCGGTGTCATGCCGGTCTCGCCGGGTGGTGAGACCCAGCGCGAGATGGCCTTCCGCTTCGGCGTGAACCTCGTGATGCACGCGCTCACCGGCAACTACAAAGACGATCAGGTCCATCTGCCCGACATCATGCAGAGGCTAAGGCGATGAACATGACCTCGGCCGTTTCCGTCGCGTTCGATCCACTGCTGCCGTGGACGGTCCTCGCCGTTCTGGGTGGCATCGGTCTTGTCCTGGTGCTGCTCGGCCTGCGGGCCGGTGCGCGTGGCACGCTGTGGCGGCTGGGTTCGCTCGTCGTCGTGCTGGCAGCACTCGCCAATCCGTCGTTGATCGAAGAAAAGCGCAAGCCGATCGCCGACGTGGCGTTGATCGTGGTCGACGACAGCGACTCGATGGCCATCGGCGAACGACGCCAGCAGGTCCAGGCGGCACGCGAGAGCCTGAAGCGCAAGCTCGGCCAGCAGGATGGTCTCGAGATTCGCGAAACGGTGCTGCAGCCGTCGCACATCCAGCTCGGCAGCGAACGGCCGGGCGGTACGCGCCTGATCGAGGCGATGCGGTCGGCGCTGGTCGAGGTTCCCCCGGAGCGGTTGGCGGCGGTCGTGCTGCTGAGCGACGGCCAGGTCCATGACGTCCCGACCGGGGTGCCGCCGGAACTGGGCGGCGCGCCCCTGCATGCCCTGATCGCCGGCAAGAAGAACGAGCGCGACCGCCTGATCGTGCTCGAACAGTCGCCGCGGTTCGGCGTGGTCGGACGCCAGGTGACGGCCAAGTTCCGGATCGAGGATCCTGCCGGCGGCACTGCGCCGGTCACGCTGTCGGTCGGCGGCGACGTCGTCCGCCGCATCGACGTGCCGGTCGGCCGGTCGGTCGAGCTGCCGATCACCGTCGGCAACCCCGGCGCCAATGTCGTCGAGCTGGAAGTCGGTGCTGGCCAGAACGAACTCACGCTCGACAACAACCGCGCCCTCTTCACCATCAACGGCGTGCGCGACCGGCTGCGCGTGCTGCTGGTGTCGGGCGAGCCCTATCAGGGCGAGCGGGCATGGCGGAATCTGCTGAAGAGCGACCCCGCCGTCGACCTCGTGCACTTCACCATCCTGCGCACGCCGCAGAAGGACGATTTCACGCCGGTGCGCGAACTCTCGCTGATCGTCTTCCCGATGCGCGAACTGTTCGAGCAGAAGCTGAAGGAATTCGACCTGATCATCTTCGACCGTTACGAGTCGGGGAACCTGATCACGCGCGACTATTTCCGCAACATCGCCGAATACGTGAAGAGCGGCGGCGCCCTGCTGGTTTCGGTCGGGCCGGTCTTCGCCACCCAGCGTTCGCTCTACCGCACGCCGCTCGGCGCCGTGCTTCCCGCCGCGCCACTGGGCGACGTGCTGGAAACGCCGTTCAAGCCCAAGGTCACCGATATCGGCCAGCGCCATCCGGTGACGGCGAACCTGCCGCAGGCTGGCGCCCCCGATAAGGAACCCGAGTGGGGCCGCTGGTTCCGTCTCGTCACGTCCCGCACCGAGCGCGGCAATGCCGTGCTGGCGGGTGCCGAGGAGCGGCCGCTGGTCATTCTCGACCGTGTCGGCGAGGGCCGCGTGGCGCAGCTCATGTCCGATCATCTGTGGCTGTGGAATCGCGGCATCGACGGCGGCGGGCCGCAGCCCGAGCTGGTACGCCGCGTCGCCCATTGGCTGATGAAGGAGCCGGACCTCGAAGAGGAAGCCCTGCGTGCCACGGCTGTCGGCGGTCGTATCGAAGTGACGCGCCGCACGCTCTCCAACAGCTTCCCGCAAGTCGCGATGACCACCCCCGGCACGCCGCCGAATGGTGGCGAGACGCGCACTCTGGAGCTGCGTCAGGCCGCACCAGGTTTGGGCGTTGCCGTCGTCGACGTCGACAAGCCCGGCCTCTATCGCTTCGACGATGGCACGTTGCGCACCGTCGCCGCGGTGGGCAGCCCCGACCCGCTGGAATTCTCCGACGTGCGTGCAACCGACGCCAAGCTCAAGCCCTTGGTCGAGGCGACCAACGGTGGCCTGATGTGGCTCAGCGATCAGGGTGAACCGGATATCCGCGCCGTCCGTCCTGGCCGCGCCGCGGGCGGTTCCGACTGGATCGGCGTGCGTCGCAATGAGGGCTATACGGTCGCCGGCATCAACCAGCTTCCGCTGCTCCCCGGCATCCTCGTGGCGCTGGCTTTCCTGATGGCAATCGGCAGTGCCTGGTGGCGCGAAGGCCGCTGAAAACAGCGGAATCTGCCGTTACCAACCCGAAACTTGATCGCCTGCTTCTTGGCGCCATTTTGGGGCCAAGAGGTAAATACCATGATCGAACTCAGACCATTCGAGAAGCTCGGCAAGTCGAACCACGGCTGGCTCAACGCCAACTTCCATTTCAGCTTTGCCGAATACCGCAACCCGGAGCGTGTCCATTGGGGTGCCCTGCGCGTGTGGAACAACGACCGCATTGCACCGCAGTCCGGTTTTCCGCCGCACCCGCATCGCGACATGGAGATCGTGACCTACGTCATCAAAGGCGCGATCACGCACAAGGATCATCTCGGCAACGAGGGCCGCACCGAAGCGGGCCAGATCCAGGTGATGAGTGCGGGCGACGGCATCCAGCACGCCGAGTACAACATGGAGCAGGCGGAGACCGAGCTGTTCCAGATCTGGATCCTGCCCAACAAGCAGGGTGTACCGGCACGCTGGGAGACCGTGCAGTTCCCGGCCGACGGGCGCGACGGCAAGCTGGTGCCGCTGGCATCGGGGCGCGGTGACGATGGAGCGATCCCGCTCTACGCGGACGGCTCGTTGCTCGCAGGCACCCTGAAGGCAGGTCAGACGATCCGTCAGAAGCTGAACGGCAAGCCGACCTACCTCGTGCCGGCCAAGGGCAAGATCGAGGTGCGTGGGAGCGACGGAAAGCCCGTAACGGCCAAGGCGCGCGATGGCGTGGCCGTCGTCGACCAGGATGAAATCGAGCTCACAGCGCTCGAGGACGCCGAGATTGTGCTGGTCGAAACCGACAAGCTGAACTGAGCGTCGGTACAATTGACGCTAGGGACCGGGCGGGCTTTGATCCGCCCGGTTTTCGTTTGGGAGAGACGCATGGCCTACAAGGGCTTCGATTTGACGGGCAAAGTGGCGCTGGTGACCGGCGGTAACGGCGGTATCGGCCTCGGTATGGCCGACGCAATGGCGGAAGCCGGCGCCGATATCTGCATCTGGGGTACCCGCAAGGAAAAGAACGACGCGGCCGTCGCCCAGCTCAAGAAGCATGGCCGCAAGGTGCATGCCCAGACCGTCGATGTCGGCGACGAGAAGCAGGTCCAGGACGCCTTTGCCGAGACGGTCAAGGTGATGGGCCATGTCGACAATTGCGTCGCCAACGCCGGTGTTTCGGGTCGCGGCAAGGGCTCGATCCTGGAGATGGATTACGATGAATGGCGTCGCGTGTTGCGCGTCAACCTCGACGGCGTCTTCTTCACCTTCCGGGCGGCTGCCAAGCACATGGTCGAGCGCGGACAGGGCGGCTCGCTGGTTGCCATGGCCAGCACGGCGGCCATCGAGGGTGCGGCGCGGTCGAGCCACTACGGCGCCAGCAAGGGCGGTGTCACCGCCATGGTGCGGGCGCTGTCCGTCGAACTGGCGCGCTACAAGATCACCGTAAATTCGATCCTGCCGGGCTGGATCGAGACGGAGATGACGGCCAATGCGGTGGCCAACCCGAAGTTCGCCGGCAACGTGCTGCCGCGCATTCCGAGCCGCCGCTGGGGCACGGGTGCCGATTTCGGCCCCATCGCCGTCTATCTGGCGAGCAGCGCCTCGAGCTACACGACAGGGCGCGACTTCGTTATTGATGGCGGTTATACGTTGTTCTAGCCCTAGCTAAGTTCACGTCCGCATCCATATCCGCACCCTCGGGGGATCAAATATGATGAATCGGTTTGCCGCTTGCCTCGCTGTCGTCGTCGCGCTTGGCGCTCTGCCGGCTGTCGCCCAGCCGCAACCCAAGCCCGTCGCGGCGCCGGGTAAGCCCGCGGCAGCGGCACCGGCCGGGGAAGATCGCTACATCGGCTACTACTATCCGAAGCCCAGCTCGACGGAGCACTACACCTCGCCGATGCAGACGATTGCCGGCACCGACCGCGCCCAGCGCGTGCAGTTCGCCACCGTCGTCTCCCAGGGCACGATCCAGTCGGCCTACCGGGTTCCCTATGCGGTCTTCGTGAAGGGCGAGAAGGCCGACAAGATGATCATCGTCGGCCTGCAGCCCGGTGAACTGGGCACGGTCTTCCGCATGCGCGCGATCCTCGCGAACATGACGACCATGTCGCGCCTCTCGCCGTTCTTCCAGGAGCGCACCGTGGCGGAAGACGCCAACTTCTTCGACCTGCTGAAGCTGCTCGGCTTCCAGCAGATCACCATTACCGACGGTGACAAGGTCACCCATCAGGTCGACATCAAGTAAGTCGCTCCTAGATCGCGTTCATGCCGCCGTCGATCACCAGCTCGGCGCCGGTCATGAAGCGGGACTCGTCTGAAATCAGGTAGAGCACGCCGTAGGCAATGTCCTTCGGCGTGCCGAATTCGCCGACCGGCACGCGCTGACGCGTGCGTTCACGCGCTTTCTCGCTCGGCAGGATGCTCTCGCCCATCGGCGTGATGATGATGCCGGGATGCACCGAGTTGCAGCGCACCTTGTAGCCCTTGCGCGCGCAATCGATTGCAACGGTCTTGGTGAACTGGCGCACCGCCCCCTTGCTCGCGCCGTAGGCCGAAAGGTCGGGTGTTCCGAGGAACGCCGCCAGCGACGACAGGTTGACGATCGATCCGCCGCCGGACGAACGCAGCGCCGGCACACCATATTTGCAGCCGAGGAACACACCCTCGACGTTGATCGACAGGATGCGGCGCCACTGCTCCAAGCTCTCGCCCTCGAAGGTCGAGGGAAACGGTCCGGCGATACCGGCATTGTTGACGAGGCCGTCCAGCCGGCCCTCGCGCGCCAGGATATCGTCGATGATGCGCTTCCAGTCGGCTTCCTTCGACGTGTCTTGCTCCTCGAAGCGCGCCTTGCCGCCGATCTGCTGTACCGTCTCGAGACCACCCGGCCGATTGACGTCGGTGACGATCACGGTAGCGCCTTCGGCCGCGAGCAGCTTCGCGGTGGCGCGACCGATGCCCGATCCCGCACCTGTGACGAGTACGACTTTGTCTGCAACGCGGCTCATGTTTTCCTTCCCTCGATTTCCTTGTCGCGACGCTAGAAGCAGCGCAGGTTGACGACAAGCAGGGAGGAACCGATGGCTCGCACGCTGGAATTCTACTTCGACTATGGCAGCCCCTACAGCTACCTGGCCGACACGCAAGTTGCCGCCATCGCCGCACGCACCGGCGCCACCCTGGTCAGGAAGCCGATGCTGCTGGGTGGCGTATTCAAGGCCGCGGGCAATGCCTCGCCGATGACGGTGCCGGCGAAGTCGAAATGGGCCTCGGCCGACATGCCGATGTGGGCGAAGCACTATGGCGTGCCGTTCCAGCCCAATCCGCATTTCCCGGTGAATACGCTCGCCCTGATGCGCGGTGCCGCTGCAGCCGAAATCGACGGCCTGTTCGAGCGCTACCATCCGGCGATCTACAAGGCGATGTGGGTCGACGGGCGCAACCTCAACGACATGAAAGAAGTTGCCGCCGTGCTCACCGCCGCCGGCATCGATGCCGCTGCCTTCGGCAAGCGGATCCAGGATCAGGACGTCAAAGATCGCCTCAAGACCACGACCGACGACGCCGTGGCGCGGGGCGTGTTCGGCGCACCGACCTGTTTCGTGGACAGCATGATGTTCTTCGGCAACGATCGCCTACCATTCGTGGAAATGGCGCTCAACGGAGACCTTAAATGAAAAGACTTGGGGCACTCGTCGTGGCCGGCACCCTCCTCGCCGCCCTGCCCTCGTTCGCACAGACCGTCGGCACCTGCCCGCGCGGCGGTGGTGGCAACCAGCCGCAGCCCGTGCGTATCCTGTTCGATCTCGGCAGCTCGCACATCCGGCCGGCCGAGAAGCCCGTCATCGCGCAGGCCGTGAAAACCGCCAAGGACCGGCAGGTTTCGGCCATCTGCCTGATCGGCCATACCGACAAGCTGGGCGACAAGGCCTACAACGAAAAGCTCTCGCGGGCGCGGGCACAGGCCGTCGCCGCCGAGATGGTGCACGCCGGCTATCC